>JAGVTM010000230.1 GCA_019136785.1 Chloroflexota bacterium
TGGCTCCAGCCGTCGCCGCTCGCCTCATGACCCGGATGCGCGCCCCAGCCGAAGAGAACTTGAGCGCCCGCGAGATTGAAGTGCTGCAATTGGTGGCTAGAGGAGCAAGCAACAGAGAAATCGGCAAAAGTCTGCACATCAGCACGGCAACAGTCAAAACCCACCTCATTCATATTTACGGCAAGCTGGGCGTGGATGACCGCACCGCGGCCGTGACCACAGCCCTGGAGAAAGGGATTATTACGCTGGCACGCTAGGCAGCGAGTGCTGGACGCTACGGTTCCTTGCAGACCGGCTGGTGGAGTTGGAAGTGGTCGAATCCATCAGCCATACGGCTGCGCCCTGGAGCGAACGGTGTTAGCCTGCGGCTGGGCAGTCACTTCTTTGGTTTGACTCGCAAATGCAGTCGTTCTTCTCGATACGTGGGTACTGCCAATAAACTTGCGGAAATAGCCATTAAGGCGTCATCGTCACCCCCGCGTCTACGACCGCCATCGCCAGGTCATTTACGCCGCCCGCCTGCTGCTGGCACAGGGAACCGTGCCGCAAGAGTCCGGCGTCACCAACCTCCTGGCGGACAATCTCTCCCCGCTGCGCGCAATGGAAAACGCCCCTCTGACTGTCTGCCCCTCAAGACCGTTGGCACAACGCCCGGCAACTATATCAAAGAAATACGCCTGCCCTGTCTGGTGCAGTAGCGACGCCAGGTTTCTGTCTATGGCGCAAGCAGCCATTGGTCAAAGAAAGCCACGATCTGCTGCGCATACGCTTCAGAATGGGTCTGCGGCAGGCTGCCGTGCCAGGCGTCCGGCACGTTCCAATGTTCCTTTGGCTCGCCAGCCAGGTGGTAATACATCTCATTTTGCCGCTTTTCCAGCCCGCTGCCTGTGGACACCAACAGCAGCGGGCGCGGCGCAATGCGGCCAATCGCCTGGCTGATGGGCGGCGGCTGGGGGATGCGCAACTCCCAGGACATCACGGCGAACAACAAGGGGAAGGCAGGGTGCATGATTCGCTCGCGCAGCGTGGCGGGCGGCGGAATGTCCGCGCCCACAGCAAAGCCCACACCGTCCACCAGCACGGCGCGCAGCGCTTCGTTTTGAGCGGCGGCGTTGAGGGCGATTTCGCCGCCGGTGGAAACGCCTAGAATGCCGATGCGATTGGAGTCTACTTCTGACCGGACTTGCAGAAAGGCGATGGCTGCCGGCACATCGGCTATATCCTGCCAGCCAAAGGAACGCCTGTCGCCGCCGCTTTCGCCGCTGGCGCGGGTGTCGTACAGGAGAACGCCATAACCCGCCTCAGCTAACGCCTGTGCTTGAAACCACGTTCCCAGACGGTTGCTGCCATAGCCATGCAGCAAAATGACCGCCGCGCCGTTTTGCGACGGAATGTACCAGCCGGCAAGGGTCACGCCATCGCTGGCGGTAAACGTCACGTCCTCATAGGCAAACCCGCTATCTGCCGGCGTCTGGCAGCAGACGGTGGAACGGGCCGGGCGGGTTAACAAATAGATTGTGCCTTGAAAGTAGATGACGAGTCCAGCCATGCCGGCAGCTGCCAACAGCCTGATCCAATAGCCCACATCCCGTTTCCTGGCTGGTTTTTTAGTTGATGCCGGCATAAATACTCCTGTAGAGGGATGAGGGATGAGGGATGATAGTTCGTTAAGTCCTGGTCTGAGGCGGGTTATCAGCGGCTGCTGTCTCCAGGATGGGCTGGGCATCGGGCAGTTCGTCTTCTACGTCACGCACGCGCGGCGAGAGCAGGGCCGCGATCGTGATTAAAATGACAACCAGGCCCAATACCATGAACAGCAGACCAATGCCGCGGCCCGCGCCGACGCCAATGACGCGCCCCACGCTCTGGCTGAACGGCCCGTCAGCGACCAGCAGCGGTTCAAAGACGTAATCAGCCAGCGGCCCGGCAGCCAGCGAGGCCAGGGGCAGCACAGCCGTCGTCGCCGCATTTTTGAGGGCGAAAACGCGCCCCTGAATGTCCGGGCTGACTTTGCTTTGCCAGATGGCTTCATCGGAGCCGGCAATGATAGGTACGGTGAGCAGCGCCAGAAACATGGCGACAGTGATCAGGGTCGCCTGGGGACGCAAGCCAATGAGTAGCAGTCCGGCGCCCATCAGGAAGCCTGGCCCCAACACGCCATACACGCGCCGTTTGGGGCCGCCCAGGGCGCTCATCAAGCCGCCGCCAACGAGCATACCCAGGCTGCCCACAGACATGATGCGCCCCAATGTGGTTTCAGAAGCAAATTCCAACACCAGGGGAATAAACAACACCTGAGCCATGCCGTAAATAAGGCCGATCAGGCTCATGAACAGCAGCAGCCCCATCAAGCCAGGGCGCTGGCGGATGTAGCGCCAGCCGGCGGCGGCTTCACGCCACAAAGAGCGCTCCTCTGGTTTGGCCATGGATATGCCGGCGGTTGGCGCGGCGGTCAGATGGGGAAGACGGATGAGCGCCAGGGTGAGAACGGCAAAAAGAAACGTGGCGAAATCTACGAGAATGACGCCTTGAAGCTGAATCAATGGCAGCAGCGCGCCGGCCAATACAGGGGAGGCAATTTCGCCGACGCCGCGACCAAGCTGCACCAGGCCATTAGCTCGCCCAAGCTGTTCTTTGGGCACGAGCCGGGCTATCACCGAGGCATAGGCGGGCCATTGGATAGAACGAAAGGCGGCGTTGGCGGCTACGGAAACGTAAATATGCCAGATTTCCAGCCGTCCGGCCCAAAAAAGCAGGGCAATGAACAGGGTACTCAAGGCGGCGCCAGAGTCGCTGATAATCATCGCCAGCCGCTTGTCCCAGCGGTCTACCAGCGACCCGGCCAGGGGGGACATGACGACAATACCTACGTAAAAAAACAGGGTCACCAGGGCCAGTTGTGTCGCGGAGCCTGTGCCCTGGTAAACCCAAACGCTCAAAGCGAAACTGGTCAGCCCTGAGCCTATCAGGGAAATTAACTGACCGCCCCAGATGATCAAAAACCCCCGGGTTGCCTGCGGCGCTGTGGTTGGCGGCGTTGTTTTTGCGCTCATGGTTCTTGTCTCGCAATGGTATAGGCGGGTCACCAACCCGTCCTACGTATGATAGGCGGGTTGCCAACCCGCCCTACGTATGGGCTTCTGCTTTTTCTAACGCCTCACGGAAGCAAATGCCCAGGATGCGGGCGTTTTCCCGATTTTCGATCATGCTGTTATGGTTACCAGGAACCGTGACGACGTTAAACGGGCCGGTCAATAAGGCGCCCCAACCCAGGTCTTCTGGTTCAGCGGCAGGGTGATCGGCGGCGCGGAAGAGGGTCGCCGGGCCGTCGTAGGGGCGAATCTGGTAGCTACATTCGGCCCGCATGTTGGCTTCATAGACGCGCAGATAGGTGCGCATATACTCCAGCGTAACGTCAGCAGGAACGGCGTCCAGGGCTTTAGCCTGCTGTAGCAGGTGTTCTAGCTGCGCCTGGGGTTCCAGATCTTCCAGATTTTCTATGGAGACGTCATGGCCGCCGCCTTTGAGGGTGGCGATAAAGAAGCTAACTTCGTCGTTTATAGCGTAGGCGTTCAGGTCTGCCGGCATTTCCTCTTTCTGGCTGGAGGTATCTAACAAAGCCAGTAGGCTTACCTGCTCTCCCTGCGCCTGCAGTTGTTGGGCCATGGCATGGGCTACCAATCCCCCTGAACACCAACCGCCGAGAAGATAGGGGCCGCGTGGTTGAATCTGCTGCATGGCCTGAATGTAGCGCGCTGCCAGCACATCCATCTTGTCAGGCATTTGCTCCTGACCACCTAGCCCAACCGCTTCAATGCCATAGAAGGGGCGGTCGGGCAAGCCGCGCCCGCCTTTGCCCACATATTGAGCCATTTCGTAGTAGCAGAGGACGTTGCCACCCGCCGGGTGGACGCAAAAAACGGGGCGCTTATGCCCTTCGGGTTGGATGGCTACGACTGGCCCCTCGCTGGCGTCCTGGCGCTGCTGGCAAATGAGGGCAGCCATTTCGGCTATGGTCGGGCCCTGGAACAGGGAGGAGAGGGGCAGTTGGACGTTCAATTTTTGTTGCACCTGGGACACCAGGCGGGCAGCCAGCAGGGAGTGCCCCCCTATTTCAAAGAAGTTATCTTTGACGCCCAGGCGGCGGCTAGTGAGGACGTTTTCCCAGATTTGCACAAGCTGGAGTTCGGTCATGTTGCGCGGCGGCACATAAGAGGAGGGCAGGTCTTCCTGGTGGGCTTCGGGATCGGGCAAGGCGCGCCGGTTGATTTTGCCGTTGGGCGTCAATGGCAGCACGTCTAACAGGACAAAAGCTGCCGGCATCATATACTCAGGCAGTCGGTCTTTAAGAAAGGCGCGCAGCGCTGGCGTCAAGGCCTGCACGGCCGTGGTGCGCGTGGGGTTGTTGGCGTATTGGTGCCAGGGACGCGGCGCGGATCGCGTGCGCTGCCGGCTGAAGGGAATGGGAGTGCGGACGCCTGTTTTGCTCAGTACCACCTGATATGCGCCATCGGCGTGGGCATCTTGCCCGTCCGGGTCGCCATCCCAGGTAACCAGCGCCGCATAGGGTAGATTATCAGACAGACGCCAGAATGCTGCCGGGTGGATGCCTGTAGGCCGGGCGGCGGCCAGCCGTGCCTGGTAAGCAGCCACTGGCTCGTCAGGCTCCGCCTGGCTCAACCATTCCCAGGCGAGCCTTTCAGCATGTAGCCGCGCGTTGGGCACACGGCTGATTAAGACGCTGCCGGGCTGCTGCGTGCGCAGCAGGTGTTCCAGGCTGTCCAGGGTCAGCGATTGGGCCTGCCAATCCAGTTCCAGGTCGGGCAGCGGCGCGGGCGCTGCCGTTTCCGCCGGCTCTGTTCCCACGCGCAGGATAACGTCGTAGCGGAACCGGGTCAGCTCGTTGTCCGCCGCGCCCTGTTTTAGATGGATTTCGGCAGCAGCGACGCCTGGCAAAGGCCGCAACTGCGCGGTAAAGAAGGCGGGATCAACCAGCAGTTCGTTTTCTTGCGCCTGGCTCGCCCGGACTCTCTGCGCAATTTGCGCTTTTGTGGTTTCTGGATGCGCCTGGAACAAGGCCACGGACAGGTGGAACGTTTCCAGCAGCGCCAGGTTGCGCACATCTCCCACAAAGATAGCGCCGCCGGGCCGCAGCAGGCGGGCGGCTTCCGTTAAAACGTGGCGTAAATAATCAATAGACGGAAAGTATTGCACCACTGAGTTGAGGATTATCAGGTCGAAATGCTGAGTGGGCAGACCGCGCAGGTCGCCTGCTTCGCGCTGCTCCACCGTTACGCCCGGTATGGGCTGCGCTGCCAGGCGACGCCGGATGTCATCCAGCGGTTCCGGCACGAAATCAGCGCCATGGTATTGCGCCACCTGGGGGGCGATCTGGAAGAGGAGCATACCATTGCCGCAACCTAATTCCAGCACGCGCGCCGGCGGCCCTACCAGAGAACGAATGCGCGATACTGTTTGCGCCAGCCATTCTTCCATCTCGTGGTGGGGAATGGGTTGGTGGGTATAACTGCTGTTCCAACCGCTGGCTTCGAAGGGGGAAAGCGTCTGCAGCCGCTGCGGATCGTACACTTCGTCCCACACGTTCCGCCAGTTGGACACCTGCTCTTGCACCAGCCGGCCATCCTGACTGCTCAAATCGGGCAAAACGTAAGCCACGAGTTTCTGGTCGCCATAGGCGTCAGGGCGAGCCAGTACGACGGCTTCTTGCACCTGTTCATGCTGGCGCAGCGTGGTTTCAATTTCGCCCAACTCAATGCGAAAACCACGCACCTTCACTTGATGGTCAATGCGACCGATAAACTCCAACAGGCCATCGGACAGGTAGCGCACCAGGTCGCCTGTTTTGTAAAGCCGCGCCCCAGGCGTAGGCGTAAACGGGTCTTGCACAAAAGCAGCGGCGGTACGTTCCCGGTCATGCAGATAACCGCGGCCGACGCCAATGCCGGCAATGCACAACTCGCCGCGCACGCCCTGGGGCACTGGCGCCAAATGTTGGTCCACCACGTAGGCGCGCATATTCATGATAGGTCGCCCAATTGGCATGTGAATAACGTGCTCTGGCGGCGGCTGGTAGATAGGGTAATGGGTGACGTCGTCGGAGCATTCGGTGGGGCCATAGGCGTTCAGCAGCGGGATTTGTGGATAGGCGGCAAACCAGTCGCGGCACAGCGAGGGGGACAGCGCTTCGCCTGTGGGGATCATCCAGCGCAGCGCGGAGAGGGGCTGGCGCTCTTCTCTGGCTGCCTCTGCCAAAACCAGGCGCATCAT
This sequence comes from Chloroflexota bacterium, assembly GCA_019136785.1. GTDB lineage: Bacteria > Chloroflexota > Anaerolineae > Promineifilales > Promineifilaceae > JAGVTM01. The sequence goes on from JAGVTM010000230.1 coordinate 6,289, forward strand.
GGAAGGGACAGCTTCCCAGATTGTCACCCGATCCTGAGAAACCTGCCGCTGCAGCGCCGCCGGATCGTGGGTGACTTCATCGGGATAGATGATGACCTGCCCGCCAACCAACGCCGCCGCCAGGAACTGCCAGACGGAAATGTCAAAACATTGGGAGGCTGTCTGGGCGATGATGTCCGCTGCGGTTAATTGCAAATCTCGAATTTTGGCGTACAGGTGATTGATCATGCCCACCTGTTCCACCATGGCCCCTTTGGGGGTGCCCGTTGAGCCGGACGTATAGATGACGTAAGCCAGATCGCGCGGCTGGCTGCGGCAGGGCGGGTTGGCGGCGCCGGCATAAGCATTAGCGGCGACGGGGTCGCCGGGCGCGACGGGGTCGCCGGGCGCGACGGAGTCGCCGAGCAGCGTTTCCAACGCCAGCACGCGCGGCGGCGCTGCCGGCGACAGATGGGTCAGGGCGGCGGTAAGTTGCGGCTGTAAGGCGCGGCTGACGAGGACGAGGGGGCTGCCGCTCTGGCGCAAAACTTGAGCCAGACGTTGGGGGGGATGCAGCGGGTCCAACGGCAGGTATGCGCTGCCGGCTTTGAAAACGCCAATGATGGCTGCCAGAAAGTGGGCGCTACGTTCACTAAACAAAGCAATGACGCTGTCCGGTTCGACGCCTGCGGCGATCAGGGCAGCCGCCAGACTGTTGCTTTGGGCGTTAAGCTGGCGATAAGTTATTTTTTCTTCCTGGTAGATGGCCGCCGTAGCCGTGGGCGTCTGCGCTACCTGGCGCTCAAATAGTTCAGCAAATGTCTGGTCGTGCGGAAAAGGCACTGTTGTCTGATTCCAATCCAATAGCAGTTGGCGCTGCTCTGCCGCTGTGAGCAGGGGCAGGCGGCTGATGGGCAGGTCGGGTTGGGCAATGGCGGCGGTCAGCAGTTGTTCCAGATGGCCTAAGAGTCGGGACATGGCGCCGGCAGCGAACAAGTCCGTATTGTATTCTATGGATAGGGATGGACCTGCCGGCATTTCCACCAGCGTCAACTCCATGTCAAATTTAGCTGTGCCTGTATGCACCAGGATGGGTTCGCTCTGCAAGCCGCCCATTTGTAACTGCGCCAGCGGCAGGTTACGCAGGGAAAACATGGCTTGAAAGACAGGCGGGCGGCTGAGGTCGCGTTTGGGCTGCAACGCTTCCACCACCTTCTCAAACGGGATGTCCTGGTGGGCGTAGGCATCCAGCGCAGTCTCGCGCACCTGGCTCAGAAAACTGCGAAAGGTGGGGTCGCCGTTCAAGTCGGCGCGCAGCACCAGGGTGTTGACAAAAAAGCCAATGAGGGGTTCCACTTCTGCTGGCGAGCGGTTGGCAATATCTGTACCCACCACCAGATCGGTCTGGCCCGTGTAGCGGTGCAGCAAGACCTTGAAGGCAGCCAGCAGGGTCATAAACTGGGTAACGCCTTCCTGCCGGCTGAACTGCGCCACGGCGGCCAGTAAGGATGCCGGCAAAACGCGCGATTCAATAGCCCCGTTAAACGTTTGCATAGGCTGGCGCGGATGGTCGGTGTCCATCTCCAGCACAGGCAGTTCGCCGCCTAACTTCTGCCGCCAGTAAGCAAGCTGGCGGGACAGCGCCTCGCCGGCCAGCCACTGCTGCTGCCAGGCGGCATAATCGGCGTACTGCACGGGCAGTTCTGGCAGCGGCGAGGGTTGTCCCTGGGAAAACGCCTCATATAACGCCGCCATTTCGCGCAGCAGCACGCCCACCGACCAGCCGTCAGCCACAATGTGATGAAGGGTCAAGAGGAAGATATGCTCCTCCGCGCCCAGTCGCAGCAGACGCGCCCGCAGCGGCAGATCTCGGTCCAGGCGAAATGGGCGGCGGGCTTCCTGGTGCGCCTGCGTCGCCGCCTCTTCTGGGCGCACGGATGCCGGCAAGGTCATCAAATCCGTCACAGGAATAGACAGAAGCGGCGGCGATTGGATCTGCTGCCTGGGCTGGCCCTGGACAGAGACAAAAATGGTGCGCAGCGCCTCGTGGCGACGCACAATCTCCTTCATGGTCTGTTCCAACGCGGCCACATTGAGCGGGCCAGTGAACCGCAAAGCGGCGGGAATGTTGTAAAACGGGCTGTCCGGCTCCATTTGCGCCAGAAACCAGAGG
>JAGVTM010000645.1 GCA_019136785.1 Chloroflexota bacterium
ATTTCCGGCGCCTGGGAAGATAGGCGGGACGCCGATGAGATTATTGAGGTCATTTACGCTTCACGGACTATTTCCGAACTGGACAAAACCTTGTGAACCTTCTCCTGGACACTGATATTTGCATATATTGGCTAAAGGGACACGCCCAGGTTGTCGCAAAAGTACACTGGATCGCTCAACGATAGATAACAAGTTGCCACTGGCTACCAATCCAACAACACTGCTCAGGCAATCGGGCTTTGAAAATAACTTTGCAGCAGCGTCGGCGGAAAGATGCCGCGGTCGGTGACGATGGCTGCAATCAGGTGGGGCGGGGTAATGTCAAAGGCAGGATAAGCCCCACTAATACCTTCAACAGCAGTGCGTACCACGCCTTCGCGCCCGCGCGCCTCAAAAATGTCCTTTGGATCGCGCTCTTCGATAACGATGTTCGCTGCCATTGGGCTGTGGGGGTCTGGCCCGTCATACCCCAAAACGTAAAAGGGCAAACCAAAATAATTGGCGGCAATGGCGTGCTGCAGCGTACCTACTTTATTGGTAATGTGACCATCCAGCGTCAGGCGGTCGGCGGCGCAAATGAATTTGTCCAGCCGCCCCTGGCTCATCAAATGAGCCGACATGCCGTCGGTGATCAGCGTGCAATCAATGCCCATCTCCACACAGGACTGCGCCGTCAGCCGCGCCCCCTGGAAATAAGGGCGGGTTTCGCTGGCAAAGAGGCGGATGCGTTTGCCATCCAACCGGGCATACCACAACATCCAACACAAAGCAGCCCCGGCAATGCAGTGCGTCAAAACGCGGTCGCCGTCGCGCAGGAGTTGAGCGGCATACCAGCCGCATCGCTGCGATACATCGTTGCCTCGTTGAATTTCGCTATTAACCAAAGTCAACGCCGCCGCAGCGCGCCCGCCAGGAGCGGCGCTCAGAGCGGCTTGCAGCGCCAGCGGGATGAGGTGATGCAGGTCGTCGGCGGTAGGTCGGGTATGCAGCAAGCGTTGGGCAGCCGCCTCCAGTTGTGCCGCCAGCGCCAATCCCAGGCCGGCGGCATAAGCCAGCGGCGGGCCGCCCTGGACGACCATCTCTTCGACAGCGACAGCCACGCCTTCAACCGTGCCATAGCGCTCAAAGACGGTTTGAAACGGGTATTTGCGCCGATCCAGCAGGACAACTTCATGGGTCCCCGTGTCGTAATACACGGTTTTGAAGCGATCCGAGAGGAGCGCGGGGCAGTCCGGGCCGTTTGCGGGAGTGGGAAAGGGGCGCAGATACATGGGTCAACTCAGAACCGCAGCATTAGCCAGCAAACCAGACAGGTCATCCAGGGGAATGTGACCGTCATGTATTTGCCGCGCGGCAGCCGCTTCGTCCTGGACGTCTAGCGAGGGAGATGAACCCAGACTGTCTGTCCCTAGAGCTACGGGAATGCCACGCGCCAGCATCTTTTCCAGGGGCATACGCCCGCATTGCAGCAGTTGGTTGCTGCGCGGGCAGTGGGCAACTTTGCTGCCTGATTGAGCCACCAGGTCGAGTTCCTCGTCACTGACGTGAACCATATGCACCAGCAAGGGTTTGGCTGCCAGCACACCTAAATCATGTAAGTAGCGAATGCTCGTGACGCCTGGGGGGGCGGGGATTTCGGCGCCAATGCGCTGCGACAAAGCTACAAAGGGCCCGCTGCCGTACAGCAGGGCTTCATTTTCATAAGGAGATTCGGCGACGTGGATGCACAAGGGCACATTTTCAGCCAGACAATAAGCGGCGGCAGCGCGGAAGGCGTCGGGGTGAGTCGAGTAGGGAGCGTGCGGCGTCAAGCCAATCTGTAAGCCAGGGCGCAAATGGGGGCGGTATTGCGCCACGATCTGGCAGGCGCGCGCCAAAGAGTCCAGGGCAACGGCGCGGTCGTTGCCAATGACTTCGATGTAGACGACGCCATCCAGACGGCTGTGGAGCAGGGGCTCAATGCTCAAGCCTGTTACGGAGATGTCGCCAACGTGGGTGATGCCGGCATTCTCCATCGCCACAATCCCATCAGCAACCGCCTGCCGCGACAGGGCTTCCTCTTTGCCAGACTCGCGCATCTGCCGCCGCCGCAGCACCAACCTGCCGATCCACTCCGTGAATGGTTCGCCTGCCGGCGGCGGGCAAATATCTGCCATCCAGCCGAGTTCCAGATGTGTATGACAGTTTACCAATGGCTGCACAGCCGAAAACCTCTAATTCAATACATTCAGCGCCAATGCCTGCGCATTGGTCAGGTTGCCCGTGGGCGCGTTCACCAACTCCGTGGGCGGCAGTTGGGCGGCATCTTCCGCCTCATTAGCCGTGTAGCGGCGGACGATCTGGTAGCTGCTGTCCCGCTGCGCGGGGATAAAGCCGGCATCCCGAATCTGGCGGTGAATTTCGGGCACATCCACGCTGCATTTGACCGCCGTGCGCGCGCCCGCCGCGCTGACCACGTTCTCTTCAATCATGGTGCTGCCAAAATCGTCGCAGCCAAAATGCAGGGCCACGGCGGCTACTTTTTCACCCTGGGTGGGCCAGGAAGCCTGGTGGTGGGGGATGTTGTCCAGGAAAATGCGGGCGATGGCTGTGTGGCGCAAATATTCGTGCGGCGTGGCCCCATACTCGCCGGCAAAGCGGCTGCGTTCCAATGGCGTATTGCCAATTTGCACTGTCCAGCTAATGAAGGCGTTAAAGCCTGCGCCAAAGTCGCGCAGGCTGGCGTCCTGCAAATCGCGCAGCCGCTGCAAGTGGTTCAGGCGGTGGCGG
>JAGVTM010000040.1 GCA_019136785.1 Chloroflexota bacterium
CATAAAAAGTAATCTCCTCTGTGGGACAAACTGTTAGTTTGTCCGTTTGCGCTACAATTTCTTCATTCCTCTGTCCAGGCAATGGTGATGGCCGTCGCCGGAATCAGGCTGGTTTTGACACATAAGCCATCCACCGGCTGTGGCGGATCGCCCAACCACACCGTCTGATACAACTCCCCTCCATTCTCCACGCTACCCAGCAAATAATCCACTGCCTGATCCAGATAAACCACCTTGAAATCCGCCAACGCCGCGCCGCTGACAAAATCGCCAGGGGCAAAAGGCAGCGGCTCCAGGGCATACGGCCCCCGGCCAAAACTGGGATCATACAAATAGAGACACCCGTCCTCTTCCTGTAAAAAGTTGACACAGTGGGAAGCGGACTGAACGCCCACCATCTCGCGGGTCGTGCCGGCAAACACGTAGCGCGGCTCCGTCACCACCGTCACAGGCGCAGGCTTTGCCGTTGGCAAGGGAAAGCTGGCGTCCACATCATAATACGTCTGCGCCTCCACCTGCGGCATATGCTGGTTAAGCCCAGGGGAGTTGATGACCAGTGCGTGCCACCACTGCTGCTGCCGCGGCTGGGGCACGGTGACAATCGTCAAACAGCGCCGCACCAGCGTCACCCCCTGGCAGTGGGCTAACTGCTGGAAGAACCGGCTCCAGGCGGCGCACATGCCGCTGCCGCGCAGCAGCAGGCTGCGCACCGTATAGCTGCCCACCAATCCATAACTGAAGCCGCACTGTGGCAGGTGGGCCATGAAGGCGTCACAAATACCCCTGGCGCTGTCCTGCCCCGCCGCCCACTGGCACGACCACAACAGCAGCGGCTGGTAGACCCAATCATCTAACTCTTGCGCCGGGTCGGGCGTGAATGCTCGCCAGGTGGTGCAAACCAGGTGGCGCGTTTGCCCCAGGCAAATGGTGCGCCGTTCATCGGCAAAGGTGGCAAACCACTCAAAAACAAACTCGTGGACGCCAATTTGTGCCGGCAGCGGCGCATCCAGCCGGAAAGAGACAGGCGCGCTCAGACCCGCGTCGTTCACCTGCCAGGCCACCCGCTGCCGCGGCAAATCCCCATAAGGGCTGCGCGCATGCACAGAAACGGGCAGTTCGGCGAGGTGCGCGCTTTGCAGCAAAAAGACAACGTCCAGTTGCACCTGCTCGCGCCCGCGCAAGTAAGCCGCCGGCTCATTCCAGCGGTCGCGCAGCCAATGTGGGCGCGCCGCCGCTACCCACGCCTGCTCCGTCGCCGGATCGCGCAAAGGGATAGCATCACAAAAGAGAATGCTAAACACAGTCACAGGGGGCAGGCTGACATCCATACGCCCCAGTATAACAGATTCACGGATGCTCCCAAACACCCGCCGCCGCGTCGCCATGTAGGGCCGGCATCTTGTCCGCGCTACATTTGCACCTGCCCATTGACCCGCTGCCGCACGCGCGGCCGCGGCACATCCCGCCCCACCGCCTGCGCCACCAGCCGCGCTTCCCGCACCAACTGCGCGAATCGCTCCGGCTTTAACGACTGCCGCCCATCCGACCAGGCCATATCCGGCTGCGGATGCACCTCAATCATCAATCCATCCGCGCCGGCGGCCACCGCTCCTCGCGCCACTGCCCCCACGTACTCCCATTTGCCTGTAGCATGGCTGGGATCCGCCACAATGGGCAGATGGGAAAGCTGTTTAATGACCGGAATGGCGCTTAGATCAAACGTGTTGCGCGTCTCCGTTTCATTGGCGCGGATACCCCGCTCGCACAAAATGACCCGGTTATTGCCGTGGCTCAAAATATATTCGGCGCACATCAGCCACTCCAGAATCGTGCCGCTGAAACTCCGTTTGAGCAGCACCGGATAACCCGATTTCCCCACCGCATTCAGCAGCGCATAATTTTGCATATTGCGCGCCCCAATCTGCAAAATATCCACGTATTGGCAGGTCAGCGGCACCAAAGCCGGGTCCAGCACTTCGGTCACCACAGGCATCCCCGTCGCCTCCCGCGCTTCCGCCAGATAGCGCAACCCTTCTTCCTGCAACCCTTGAAAGGCATATGGTGACGTGCGCGGCTTATACGCCCCGCCGCGCAAAATGGTCGCGCCCGCTTCCTGGCAGGCGTGCGCCAGTTCAATCAAATGCGTACGCCCCTCTACCGAGCAGGGCCCGGCAATCATCACCAACTCATTGCCGCCAATGGTCACGCCGCCAATGGCGACATCCCCCACCGTAAAAACCGTATCCCCTGGATGGAATTCGCGGCTGGCTGCTTTATATGGTTTGCTGATCGGCACCACATTTTCCACGCCTTCCATGCGGCTGATCTGGCGGGCATCAATGATAGTGCCATCGCCAATGACGCCAATCACCGTGCGGCCCACGCCCACGCTCAAATGCACCTTGCAGCCCGCCTCCTCGACGCGCGTGATCAAGGCTTTGACATCTTCTTCCTTTGCCTGGGGTTGCATGACAACGATCATCTATCTCTTCTCCTACTCCTGCTATGAGAAAATGAACAAAAAAAGACGCGGCTTTGGGGGCCGCGTCTTTCAAAAAAGCTGCTTCGTTCTCCTGTCCCTGTGCCAGCGGGCTTTCAAGCAGAACGAACCTCCTGTGCCAGACGCGGCGCGGGTGGTTTGTTCCAGTAATAAAAAAAGCAGGGCACAGGTAAAGTTTGCATTTCTCTTGTCGAACGATTTTCCTGGTCGTTCTCCCTCGCGGCGTCAGCGCCGCCCATAGCGGCATCATAGCATCATGCCAGGAATGCGTCAAGAAACACCGAAATTCGGGGGGAGGGAATGATTAATGGGGAGGCAGCATGGCACTTAATCGTGGTGGGTGTCAGCTCCCGCCTACGGCGGAGCTGCCGCCGCAGACGGGGCCGACACCCACTACCGATCTTTTTCGCCCGTTTTGTCGGGCCGGTATGCAGTTGATGCAGGCGCTACAGTTTATTGGAGCGTTATCGGAATTACTGTGATGCAGTCACAAAGACGATCAGCGCCTCAATTTCGGCTTCGCTCAAGCCCAGGTTGGGCATTTGCGTCTCCGGCTTCACGCTGGCCGGGTCCGTCAACCACAGGCGCAAATAGTCAGGGCTGCCTTGATAGCTTGTCAGGTCAGGCGCGAAGACGAAGTCGCTGTTGTCGTTGGCATTCATAGGTATGGTTACGTCGCTGTTCTGGTGGCACTGGATACAACCCTTAGCCACAAACAGCGCCTCGCCCATCTGCTGCGGGTCAACGGCGGCTATACCCTCGCCTGCTGCCGCCGGCTGTGGCGCGGAGACCGTTTGCACCTCTCCTTCCGCCAGCAGCGCCGTTGGCGGCGACCATTGCCAGGCAAACGCGCCCAGGCACACCAGCAGCGCCGCCGCTGCCCCCACCAGCCAGACGCGCCGCCGCTGCCGCCGCCAGACAAGGGTCAGACCGCCGGCAGCCAGCAGAGCCGCTGCGCCCACGCGCGCGGGCGCGCCCACGCCCCAGGGCAGCGGATTGGCAACAGCCGCCGGGCTGGTCGCCGGCGCCGACCCTGCCCCAGCCATAACCGTCAGCGGCGGCATGGTGTGCGTATCGTTAAAAACATCAATCGCCCAACGCCATTGACCGGCTGCCGGCAATGTCAGCGACGCCTCATAAAACCCCGGCTGCTTACTTTCCACCGCCTGCGCCTGCACCCTCTCCCCCGTATCCGCGCGCACAGCCGTGATCGTGGACAACAGCCCCGGCAGCAGGCTTTGCCCATGCTGGCGCACGGAGAATTGCACGGCAAACGGCTCACCCGCCTGCACCTGTGCCGGCAGTTCCTCCAGCGTGACCACCGCCCAACCGCCCGCCCAGGCCGGCGCAACCGCCAGCGCCGCCAAAAGAATGATAACCCACCATTGAATCCTCAAAAAATGCCTTGCCTTTGCCATGATTCTCTCCTTCGAAAATAGCGTATCGTCGTATCGTAGGGCGGGTTGCCAACCCGCCCATGCTTCAAAAACAGTCTCACGCGGAGACGCGAACGCAGAGAAAAATTCGTTAAATTCGTGTAATTCGTGGCAAAATTTTCATTCGCTTGCTTAATCTGTGAAATCTGTGACGGGTCTTTACTCCGACGGAACCCATAGCACAAATGACAACTGGCTGTCTTTATATTGCCCTGTCACTTCCCAACACCCCGGCGACGCCAACTGCACGCCCATGAGCATGGCCCAATGAAAGCTTTCGTGGTAGCCATTTGTGGCGGGCGACGCCTGGAAAACAGGGGCGTCGCCGTCCAACCGCCTGGCCGTCACGGTCAAGTCGGGCGTGGCGTCTTCAGCGACATCAAACGCGGCGCTCCACCACCAGAACTTCTCGCCCAGCGCCAGTTGCCGCCAGTTCCCATCGGCCGGCAGCGCCGTCCACAATCCATCAGTGCCATACCAGAACTGCCCCGGCGTGGGCGGCTGCGCGGGCCAGGGCGCGGGCGGCGTGAACGGAACCGCAGGCGGGCGCGTCACCGCACAGGCAGCCGCTGGATCAACTGAACTGGAAACGCTCACTGGCTTCTGCGCTGCCAGCGCCGTTTGTGGATTCTGTAATTTGACCAACTGAATGCCGGCAGCCGCCAATGCCAGAACGACAACCAACAGCAAGAGTAACCATCGTTTCATATAAACCTCCTCCGAAGAAGTGACCGGTGGCGAGTGGTCAGTGGTCAGCGCTTCTGACCACGGGCCAGCCACAAAATAAATCTGCCTGATCTGCGAAATCTTGATTATTTTCCTCTCCCTTCAAGGAGAGGGCTGAGGAGTGGGTAGCCGTTTTGGCGCGATTTCGCGCAAGGATTCGGCAAGCTGCACCGCTTCCGCCAGCGACAACCCACTTTCCAGACGATAGGTAACAGAGCCTCCAGTCCAGATGAGAACATCCTGCTCCACCAGATAAGGCCCTGCTGGCAGTTGGATCACGTGCCCGCCTTCAACCCAGAACGCATTTTGCCCATGCACCCATGCCTCCCGCACCGCCTGCATGGCTGCCTGCTTCAAGCCATATTCTTCCGCGCCAATCTGGTACAGGCGCAGACGCGGCTGCTCTGGCAAAGATGTCTGCGCCGGGTCGCGCCACACCATAATGACGACCTGCCCGGCCAGACCGGGGTCTGGCAGCGGCTGCACATAGACCTCATCCGGCGTGCCGTACTCCAGTGGCAGGCGCAAGGGAAAGCCTGCCTGCGCTTGCGCTTCAGCTAGCGTCACGCGCACACCCGGGGCTGTTTCCAAAAGCGGCGGCGGCGTCATTGGCGGAACCTGGGTAGACGCCAGGGTAGGCGTGGGCTCGCCTACGAAGATAGTAATCGCGCCCGCGCGGAAGAAAGCGACCAAAGCCGCCCGCACTGGCGGCACAACCAGCAGCGTCCCGGCTAACAGCAGTAGTAAGATTGCCGCAGCCCACCGCCGCCGCGTCCGCGGAGCAGAAGGTACAACCAACCGCGACCAATGGGGCGGCGGGGCAGCTAACCGCTGGCGCACGCCGGCAACCACGTCAGGAGTAGGCGGATAGGGAAAGGAAGCGGCTGTTTCTTGCAGGGCAGCTTCCCACGAACTGTTTTGACCGTTCATTCGATTAGCTCAACAAAATCCTTTTCAATCACGCCTTTCAGCGCCGCCAGGGCGCGGTGCAGCCGCGACTTAGCCGTGCCCGGCGCAATGTCCAACGCCGCCGCCGTTTCTGCTTCGGAAAGCGCCAGGAAGTAGCGCAAGTAAATGACTTCCTGCCAGACTGGCTGCAACTGGCGTACCGCCTGCCACAGCAGCCGGGCGTTAGCCCGCTGCTGGTGCAGCGGCGGCTCTACGGGTTCAGGCTGCTGCTGCCACCAGCGGCGCAGGTTTGCCCAGGAACGCCCCAGACTGCGGCGGCGGTTACGCGCCAGGTTGCGCGCAATTTGCAGCAACCAGGGCCGAAACGGACGCTGCTCGTTAAAGCGGTGCAGCGACAGATAGGCGCGCACAAACGTCTCCTGGGCGATCTCTTCGGCGTCCGCCGCATCGCCCAGGATCAGGTACGCCAGGCGAAAGACGGGCTGCTGGTAGCGACTGACAATCTGCTCCCACGCCGCCGCGTCGTTTTGCCGCGCCTGTTGGATCCACTCCACTTCGCGGCTGTCCACCAGTTGGCGCTCCACCGGAGGAACAGCCGCCTCTATGCGACGTTCTGCGTCGCCTGCATCTGCCACATGCACCTTTCCCGAAAGAAGCCTGCCCCTTCAGCAAGTTCAGAGCTTGCCCTGAGTTTACCGAAGGGGCCGGCTCTGCGCGCGGACGGCAGCCGTCCGTCGCCGAAGAGTTATCTACGACAGTATACACCGCCGGCAGCCATTTGGTTCCCGACTCTTTCGAAAACAGCGTATCGTATCGTAGGGCGGGTTGGCAACCCGCCCATGCTTCAAAAACAGTCTCATGCGGGGACGCGAAAGCAGAGAAAAAATTCGTTAAATTCGTGTAATTCGTGGTTAAAAATTTCATGCTTCGTGGTGCGCTCCTGGCAAACAAAAAGAGTGATGCCGCCTGCCGGCAGCATCACTCCTCATAACAAAAGGGGGGCATATCTGGCGGTCAGAGTGCCGCCAGACACGTCACATAATCAGTTTACTCAGGGATGGCAAAGGGCAGCGGTTGCCCGGCGTGTCCTTCGGGCAGCGCACCTGTCAGGATGGTGCCCGTCCAGACGCCGCGGCGACCGGAGCCATCGCGACAAGACCACAGACCAAACACGTGCAGGTCGCCCACGTAGCGCCCAAAGGCGGCTGCGCTGCAGTTCGAGCCATCTGTGTACACAATGCCCACGCGCGGCGGCTGCGGGAAGAATTCCCACATACCCATGTCGCCGCTTTCATCGGTAAAGGTACCGTCATAGTCGAAGTACATCGTGCCCGAATGGGACATACCCGACTGCGTGTAGAAGGTGTAGTCCATCGTCCACCAGATATCCGGCTCGACGACGTGCATGATGAGCGTGGCGGGCGGTACGTCGTTTTCAAACGTGCCGTCGAAGTACAACTGCGCTTCATACGTGCCCGTTTGCGTGACGACCGAGGCGTCGAAGACGACATCCACGTTGAGCATCATGCCGGCATCTATCGTGCCTTCATCCGGGTTCTGCCATACCCAGGCCGCATCGCCGCCGCCGCTGCCGCAGGCGAACTGACCCGGATACAGGTAGCAGACCGCCAGGTCGGAAGCCAACGGCGCCGTGCCATAGTAGTAGGACAGACCCACCGCGCCAGCCTGGTCTTCAATGCCGGCAGAGTGCTGCCCGGCATCCGACGGCGCATCCATGTAATGCACCTCAATATTGTTGCTGTTGGCAAACAACTTGAACTGCATCGTCACGGGCAAGCCGCTGGGATAGTGCGGCACGTTGGTGAACTGCACCACCAGGTAATAGTTAGGCGCCGTGCCCAACGTCTGGTAATGGATCGTGCCGCCCGACGCCGGATTCAGGTCTTCCCACCAGCCCGAAATGACCCCGTTTGGCGTGGCTGTGTTCGGCAGTTGCTGCCCAGAACAGCAGCCATTGCTGGAACCAGCGTTCACCGTCAGGAAGCCATTGGAGCTGACGTAGAGTTCCGTGTAATCCGTGCCGTAGTAGTTGAAGGTAAAGCCCAACGGGATCGCCCCGCTCACCTGGTCGTCGCCCAGAGAGATGGGCGTGCCTGTGCCAGAGATGTCCTCAAACGCATAGCTAACCAGACCATCCGGCTCCGTCGAGTCCGTGCAGCTGTAGCCATACGCATCGGGCGGGCAGGTAACCAGCGCCGCCGCCGGGCTGCCCGTTTCCACGTCTGTCAGGCTGAAGTCGAAGGGCAGCGTACCGATGTTGTGCATCATCAGCGTTTCCACCACGCTGCCGCCCAGCGGCACCGTCACTTCGATTGTATCCGGCATGTACTCCAACAGAGCCACTTGCGGAATGAGGGCGAAGTCGGTCACTACGGTGACGCCGGCTATCGCTTCTACCGTAGCCGTGCCATCGAAGTAACCATCCGCGGAGACGGTAAAGTCGTACATGCCGGCAGGCACCGCAATGCTGTAGCTGTCGCCCGTCGTCATGTAGTCGAAACCGCCTGGGCCCGTCACGTGGATGTCCGCCGTCAGCGGGTCGCCCGTCCAGGCGTCCGTCACCGACCCTTCCAGGATACCGCAGGTGGGGCAGCTCAGGTGCATGGTCAGCGGCATGGGCGGCACATTGTTGGTGAAGTTGCCAGAGAATTCCAGTTCCGCCGTGTAGTCGCCCACCTGGATCAGGGAGCGCGCGTCGAACACCACCTCAAACGTTATCGAACCGCCTGCCGGCACTGAACCGTAGTCCGGTACCGCCGAAGCCCACTGCGCGCCGCCCGCGCCGCCGGTGGCAAATGTTGGTGTCAATGACCCGCATTTCGCCGGCAGCCGTGTACGCCGCCCAGTAGAGAATGCCAGACGTTTCTTCAAAATCCAAACCCTGCGCGAAGTTGGCAGCAGCCCCCAATGGGCCGATTAGCGTGCCCGCGCCCGTGTTCGGGTCAATCTGGTACAGCACGTCGGTCACAATGTCCACGCCATACATTTCGCCGGCGGCGTTGATGGCGATGTCAATGATGCACGTGCCTGCGCCAATATTGCCCACCGTGGTCAGCGCGCCCGAATCCGGGTCAACCGTGTACAGGGTGGAGTTCGTGCCGCAAACGCTGGAACTGGCGTACAGCGTGCCGTCTGTGGCCCCCGTCATACCCGTCCAACTGCCGTTGGGCGTAGACGTGCCAATGACGGTGCGCGCGCCCGTGGCCGTGTCAATGCTCACAAACTGATTCGTATCGTAATCCATCGCGTACAGCGTGGAGAAGTCGCCGTTCAGGAAGTCCGCCGCCGGATGGAACTGCGGCACGGAGCCGATGATGTTCCACGAGCCGGGCACGTCCGCATCGGGGAACATGACCAGGTTG
>JAGVTM010000629.1 GCA_019136785.1 Chloroflexota bacterium
TGGGTCTGCTGGATTTTGGTTTTTCCAATCTGCTCAACCTGCTGTTGCAGTTGATTACCTGATTTTGTTTCGGCAGTAACGAGTGCGCCCGCTGCCGCAGTCCGAAACCGTCGAAACAGGTATAAATATGGCAAACGAACAACAAACGGCTCCCCAAAAAGAAACGGCAAACTGGTACGTCGTCCATTGCTATTCCGGGTATGAAAACAAGGTACGCCACAGTATTGAACAGCGTATCGAAACCATGAATATGCAGCACAAAATCTTCGACGTCGTTGTGCCGACGGAAGAGGAGATTGAAATCAAAGACGGCAAGCGGCGCACAGTCGAGCGACGAGTCTTCCCTGGCTACATTTTGGTGCAGCTTATCATGGATGAGGACTCCTGGTACGTGGTGCGCAACACCCCTGGCGTCACCGGCTTTGTGGGGCAAGGGGACGAACCCATTCCGCTGCGCGCGGAAGAAGTTGCCAAAATCATGAGCCGGATGGAAGCCGAAGCGCCCAAGATGAAGTTCGACTTCCAACTGGGCGAAAAAGTGCGCATTCGCACGGGCCCGTTTGCCGACTTTATTGGCACAGTGCGCGATATTGACGTGGAAAAAGCAAAAGTGCGCGTGTTAGTGTCCTTCTTTGGCCGCGAAACACCCGTTGAACTGGAATTCCTGCACGTTGAAAAAGTGTAATTTTCTTGGAGGAGCCTGAATCAGGCGTTTGCACTCCCTGGAGGAACTATGGCAAAGAAAATCAAGGCAGTCGTTAAACTTCAAATAAAGGGCGGGAAAGCCACCCCGGCGCCTCCCATCGGTACAGTACTCGGCCCGCAGGGCATTAACCTGATGCAGTTCTGCAAGGAGTACAATGCCAAAACCAGCAACATGGTGGGCCAGGTGGTGCCTGTGGAGGTAACCATCTTCCAGGACGGCAGCTTTACCTTTATCTTAAAGACGTCTCCGGCCGCCGACCTGCTCAAACAGGCAGCCGGCATTAAGAGCGGCTCGGCTGTGCCCAATCGCAATAAGGTGGGCACGATCACCCAGGCGCAACTGCGCGAGATTGCCGAAGCCAAGCTGCGTGACTTAAGCGCCAATGATGTGGAAAGCGCGATGAAGATCATTGCCGGCACAGCCCGCAGCATGGGTCTGACAATTGTAGATTAGGGCAATGATTCACCGCCAAGACGCAAAGAACGCAAAGATAAAGACTTTGTGACCCTTTGATAATACTCACCCGTGTTTGCCAGACAGCAGAGTGCGCGCGGCAAACACCTCTTGCAATCCAGGCGGCTTATCACCGCCAGATTGCCCTGGTGGGAGGCATTTTATGCCGTTATGACCACGAGGAGAAAACATGGCAAAACGAGGACGTAAATATCAGGAAGCGGCGGCGAAAGTTGACCGCAGTAAGTATTACACCCGCGATGAGGCCATCGCCCTCATCAAGGAAACAGTCACGACCAAATTTGACCCTACCGTAGAAGTACATTTGCGCCTGGGCGTTGATCCGCGCAAGGCGGACCAGATGGTGCGCGACGTGGTGGTTTTGCCTCATGGTTTGGGCAAGACCGTGCGGGTGCTGGTGTTCGCCCAGGGTGAAGATGCCCGCCTGGCCGAAGAAGCCGGCGCCGACATCATTGCCGATGACGACGTGATCGCCCAAATCCAGAATGGTTGGACGGAGTTTGACGTGGCGATTGCTGTGCCCGCCATGATGGGCAAGGTGGGCCGCCTGGGGCGGGTTCTGGGCCCGCGCGGGTTGATGCCCAATCCGCGCTCTGGCACCGTGGCCCCCGGCCCCGATTTGCCCCGCCTGATCCAGGAAGCCAAAGCGGGGCGCGTTTCCTACCGCGTGGACCGCACGGGCAATATCCATGCCCCATTGGGCAAAGCCAGTTTCACCCCGGCGCAGTTGCGCGAAAACTTGCAGAGTCTACTAGACTCCGTCAAGAAAGCCCGCCCGTCGACCGTGAAAGGTACCTACGTGCGCCGCGTCACGCTGGCAAACACGATGGGCCCCGGCATCCGGGTGGACGCCGTCGAAGCGATGCTGTAAAATAGCTTTTCGGCGTTTTTAAGCGCCTGTTTACAACGTATTATCCATTACCGTAGACAGTTGGTGTCAGGCTGTGCCTGACTTAATCGCCAGCCGAGGTGAGTGGTTCAACTAAACTGATTAGCCAGAAGCGCAGCGCCACTGTGCCTTTTGGTTTGCGTTGTCTTGAATCCTCATGCCGGCTGGTATGAGGATTTTTTGTTGGATGAAATCACAGATTTCGCAGATTTGCGCAGATTTGTTTTATAGGCGGTTTGAGAGTGGCTCCACTGACCACTCACCACTCGCCACTGATCACTATTTTTGTCGCAGATTTGTTTTATAGGCGGTTTGGGGTGGCGCACTGACCACTCATCACTCGCCACTGATCACTATTTTCAAAGGAGGTGACAGACATTGGCTATCACAAAAGAACGCAAAGATGAACTGATGGCCCGCTACCTGGAATGGCTGGAACAGAGCGACGCGGTCTTTCTGGCTGAGTATAAAGGCATCCCCGTGAAGCGCCTGGAAGAACTGCGCGGCGGGGTACGTCAGGCGGAAGGCGTCATCAGCGTTACCAAGAACACGCTGCTGGAAATTGCCCTGCGCGATTCAGGCAAAGCCGTCCCCACCGATTTGTTGGCAGGTCAGGTGGCGGCGGGGTTTGCCCTGGGTGAAGTGCCGGCATTAGCCAAAGCTCTGGTGGATTTCGCCAAAACGGAAGAAAAGTTCGTTTTGAAAGGCGGCGTGCTGGGCAACCGCATTTTGAAACCGTCCGACGTCGAAGCGCTGGCTTCGCTGCCATCGCTGGACCAACTGCGCGGGCAGATCATTGGCCTGATCAGCGCCCCGGCGCGCAACGTGGCGGCTACCATTGCCGGCGGCGTGCGCCAACTGGTTAACGTGCTGGACGCTTACGCCAAACTGGACGAAAACGCCGACGCCGCCGAAGCGGCAGCCTGAGGCCCCCTAACGCCCAGGCGTCTCTCAAATCAAATTAACTAAGTAATCGCCTAAAAATTACTTCCCATTTTCAGATTGGTTCATTCTCCAAGAATGAACCAATCTTGGGGGGAACTAAATTCTGGACGATCACTAAGTAACTATACAGGCTGAAATGTTCACCCACTCCCCAGCCCTCTCCCTAAAGGGAGAGGGAGCCAGATTCCCTCCCCTAAAAGGGGGAGAGTTAGGGTGGGGGTAAGCCTCCTGAATAGTTGCTTAACCAAATCATTTTCTGGAGGATTATTATCATGGCCGATCTCGCCAAAATCGTAGACGAACTGAGCAGCCTGACCCTGTTGGAAGCGGCTGAGCTGACCAAAATGCTGGAAGAAAAATGGGGCGTCAGCGCCGCTGCCCCCATGGCTATGGGCATGATGCCCATGGCAGGCGCCGCCGCGCCGGTGGTGGAAGAAGAAGAGCAGACGGAGTTTGACGTCATCCTGACCGACTTCGGCGCCAAGAAAATCCAGGTCATCAAAGAAGTCCGCGCCCTCACGGGCTTGGGCCTCAAGGAAGCCAAGGACCTGGTGGACGGCGTACCCAACAAGGTGATGGAAGCGGTGACCAAGGAAGCGGCTGCCGACGCCAAAGCCAAGCTGGAAGAAGCCGGCGGCACCGTCGAAGTCAAGTAAAGCCCCCCCCCCTCCTTTTGCCCACAAAAAAAGCCAGCCGCTCATTGGGCTGGCTTTTTTCGTGTGGTTCAAAAAGGCGGAAACCGCGCTTGACAGATTATGCGCCATTGTCATTCCGAGCGGAGTCTGCCCTGAACTTGCTGAGGGGCAAGCTCTGAGCCTGCGGAATGAAAATAATCAGGATTTCGCAGATTTGCGCAGATTGGTTGCGGTCTCGTTCCCACGTTCTACGTGGGAATGCCCTGCAGAACGCTCTGCGTTCCAGGCGACGCAGAGCGTCGCTATGTCTCATTCCACACAGAGCGTGGAACGAGAACCAATGCTTCGGTAGGCGCAGCACAGGCTCTTAGAATAGCAATTGGGCGCCGAACGGAGTGTGCGAAAGTTCCTATGACCGTTCTTATTCTGGCTTCTGCCTCGCCGCGCCGCCGCGAACTCATCCAGCTATTGAGGCTGCCTTGTGAAATCGTCACCGCCGACGTGGATGAGAGCAGCGTGACGCATCCTGACCCGGCCATTAACGTGGTGGAGACGGCGCGGCTGAAAGCGAATGCTGTGGCGGCGCAAACGATGCGACGGGACGCTATCGTCGTTGCTGCCGATACGACAGTAGCCATTGACGGCGAGATGTTGGGCAAACCGGCGGATGCCGCCGCAGCGCACCAGATGCTGCGCCGCCTGCGGGGGCGGGTGCATCAGGTGCATACGGGCATTGTCCTGGCGCATATGGCTACGGGCGACATAGTGGCGGACGTGGCTTCGGTGGACGTGCCCATGCGGGCGTATACGGACGCCGAAATTGAGGCATATATCGCCACGGGGGATCCGCTGGATAAGGCGGGCGCCTACGCTATCCAGCACCCTGACTTTGCGCCAGTGGCGCATCTGGCGGATTGTTATGCGGCGGTGGTGGGGCTGCCGCTGTGCCACCTGGTACGGGCGTTGCGGCGGCTGGGCGTGCGCCCGCTGGCTGACGTGCCCCGCCGCTGCCAGCAGCATCACGGCTATGATTGTCCCGTGTACGAGAATATTCTGGGGGCGGCAGCCTCCTAAACGCGGGCGTTGGCCGGGCAACGGGAGTAAAGTCATACCACCTCTGCCATTTGCTCCCCCAAACAATCTCGTTTGGATCGAAAAGACGTGTTACAATCTTTGCGAATACGGTACTATCTGATAGTTACTTACCGCTTCTCCGCGTAAGACTATTTTTGAAGCAGGGGCGGGTTGCCAACCTGCCCTACGGTGTCGGCTATTGACGAAGGAACGCCAGGATTTCCCTGTTTTTTCTTTGCGCCTTTGTGTCTTTGCGGTGAAACCCTCAGAGAGGCTAAACTATGAGCGATTTATTTGCCCAGGCCCAGGCGGCTGTGCAGGCGGGTAACCCGGAAAAAGCCCACGTCCTGTTGGCGCAATTATTGAAAGAAGACCGCCGCAACGTGGCCGCCTGGTATTTGCTCAGCACGATTACGCCTTCCGCCGAGCAAGAGGCGGTTTTTCTGCAAAAAGTGCTGAAGTTGGACCCGACGCATATGGCGGCGACAGCGCAATTGTCTCGCCTGGAAGCAGGCGCGGCGAAGCCTGTTTTAACGCCCGTGATGCCTGTCGCCAGAGAAGTATCAACGCCGCCGCCGGTCAAAACGAGCCGCCCCATTTCACAGGCTGCGGATGACTTTGAGGCGCAAGCCAGCGGGGAGACGCTGCCCCCCTGGTTGGCGGCGGAAGAAAATCTGGCGGATACAGGCGTGGGCCTGCCTGCCGCTGCTGCCGCTCCCTCGCCCGCGCTGGAGATTCCGGACTGGCTGCAAGAGATGCCGGCACGCGACTGGGAAAAAGAGCGCGAGGAAGCCATTGCCCAGGCGCGCGCCGCCGCGGCGCAACCAGCGCCGCCGCCGACCGCGCCCGCGCCCAAACCCGCCGCTCGCCCTGGCGGTTCCAACACGCTGCTGGCAGTACTGGTCGTGGCGGCCGTGGTTGTTTTTATCATCCTGGTCTATTTGTTAATCACCCTGGGCCCCACGCTTTTCTAGACCATCTCCCCAAACAGCTAACAGCGCGCTCTGGCGCCCTTGACCAACCAAAAAGGGCCTGCTAACAGGCCCTTTTTTGTTCTTTGAAGCGCGTGCCGTACAATGCGGAAACTACTTGAGGTATAAGAAAATGATTCGGCAAACGGGGGCTTTCAGAGAGGGCGAGGGGCGCGCAGCGCCCCTCGCCCTACATTACCCCTTCCCTCTACCCTTAACTGTCAGGGTCAGGTGACGGCGCGGCTGGGGTGATGTCTGGGCAGAAAACGAAGAGGTCGTTGCGCCCGGTGTGGTACTCAAAAAGCTGCCCGTTGGCGCGCAGCACCAGGCGATAGCCAGGGGTGATAACCGTCATGTACATCATGCCCGGTTCGGGGCAGCCCAGGCTGCTGTCGCGCCACTGCATCTCTTCCGCGCTGACCAGGGTTACTTCGCTGACGTCAATTTGCAGCCGTTTGGCCAGGTCCTGGCTTACTTTGGCCACCAGGGCCACCAGCGCGTCCGGCACGCGCGGCGCGGGCATGGTAACCAGCACATCGCTGTTACCAAGTTGCGGCGTGATCTGGCTGAGATCAACCGTTACAGGTTCCACGGGGCCGCTCGTTACCACATCGGCGTCGCCGGGCTGCGATTCGGGCATATTAGCCTGCGTTTCATCATTCATGTTGTCTTCCTCTGTCGCTCCTTGCGGCGTCACCGGCTTGAGGGCGGGCGCCATGTTGGTCGTTTGCTCGGCTATCCTGGTGGTCTCTGCCAGGGGGAGTTCGGCGGCCGGCTCGCTGCCGGCAGGCGCGCAGCTAACCAGGAACAGGACAATCAAGATCAGGTATAATGGCTTCAGGTATTGGTTCATGTGTATAACTCCTTCGTAAATAGTGGTCAGTGGACAGTGGCGAGTGGTCAGTGGTCAGAAAATTCGTGCCATTCGTGAAATTCGTGGCAAGATTTTCATCCATGATGGTGCGCCACGGCCCATGTTGTCTCCTTTGAAAACAGTGGTGAGTGGTCAGTGGTCGGTGGATGAAAGCTAGCGGCTTGTTGTCTATTCACAGAACGTCACCCAGGTAAAAATAGTTCCCATGCCCACTTTTTGGAATCGGTTCTGGCGGAAGTTTGACTATCAGCGGCAGATGCATCTGCTGCTGCTGCCATATGCGTTGGGCATTATCATATTGGTGGTTGTGCCTGCCGGCATTTCCTTTGCCCTGGCCTTTTTTCAATATGATGCCCTATCGCCGCCTCGTTGGGTGGGCACGTTGAACTTTATTCTGACATATACAGATGAATTGTTCAATTTGAGCCTGCAAAATTCGCTGGCGCTCATCTTGCTGCCCGTGCCCCTGCGCGTTTTCGGGGCGTTTGTGCTGGCGAATTTAATGCGGCGCGGCGGGCGGTTCCTGGGTTGGCTGCGCGCTTTTGTCTATTTGCCCACCACCATTCCCATGGCGGCTTACGCCCTGGCCTGGTTGTGGATACTCAACCCGCTTTATGGGCCCGTCAATTTGCTGCTGCGGCTGGTTGGGCTGGACCCGCCCGCCTGGTTTGTAGACCCGATTTGGGCTAAACCCGCGTTGATTTTGCTGAGCTTCTGGCAAATTGGCGAGGGCTTTCTGGTGAGCCTGGCCGCGCTGCACGACATGCCGGCAGAAATCGAAGACGCCGCGCGCATGGATGGCGCCGGCGCGTGGGGCATCTTTCGTTACATCACCCTGCCCATTCTGGCCCCCATTTTGCTGCTGTTGGCTTTCCGCGACGCCATCCTCACTTTTGAGAGTTCCTTTGCCGCCATTCTCTTTACCACGGGCGGCGGGCCTTACTATGCTACCTTCACGCTGCCTATGTTCGTGTATGAACAGGGTTTTGGCTTGCACGCCTTTGGCGTCGCCAGCGTGGCCTTGTGGGTGTTGTACGTTCTCACCGGGCTGATTGTGCTGTTCCTCTACCTGATCGCGCGGCAGTGGGACATTGGCACAACCGAAGAGACGTTTGTTATATGAAACTTTCCTCCCTGACCCGAATACGGCTGCTGACGTTGGGGCGCAGCCTGATAGCCCTCGTTTTCTTGCTGCCCTTGTTTTGGATGCTCTCGGCGGCGCTGCTGCCTTTGGGCCGTCCGCTGTCGCAGACGTTCCGTTTGCTGCCCTCTGCGCCAACCCTGGAGAACTTCGCGCGCATCTGGGACATGGTGCCGCTGGCGCGCTTTACGCTGCATAGTCTGGTGATTGCCGGCATTGCCGTCCCTCTGACAATCATCACAGGCTCCTGGGCCGGTCTGGCTATGGCGCAACTGCCGCGCCGCAGCCAACGCCGTTGGGTGGTCATTTCGCTGGCTGTGTTGATGGTGCCGGGCATTGCCCTCTGGTCTACCCGTTTCCTCATTTACGCGCAGTTGGGCTGGATCAACTCCATCTGGGCCATTATTGCCCCCGCCTGGATGGGAACCAGCCCGTTTTACGTGCTCATGTTTTACCGTGCTTTCCGCCGCATACCCAACGCCATTTATGACACGGGCCGGCTGGATGGCGTGTCGGCATTGGCGATGTGGCGACATATTGCCCTGCCCATGGCTCGCCCGACCGCGATTGGGGTGGCTTTGCTCAGTTTTGTCGTTTATTGGGGGGATTTTCTCAGCCCGCTGTTGTATTTGAGCGGCGAACGTTGGTTTACCTTACCGATTGCGTTACAATTGCT
>JAGVTM010000426.1 GCA_019136785.1 Chloroflexota bacterium
TCCGCGCCGCTATTGAGAACGGTCTGTGGGGTCTGGCGGCAGTCGGCATTTTGAACGCCTTCATCGCCCTCTACTACTATCTTTCTGTGGCCAAGTACATGTATTTGTATCGCTCAGATGATGAGGACGTGGCTATTCCGGTGCCGCGCGCCTATCAGGTGGCGCTGGCGGTCACTATGTTTGGCATCTTGTACCTGGGCATTTTTGCGGGCCCGGCGTTTGAGATAACGCGCAATGCCGGCATCTTCTTCTTCGGCGGCTGACAAGGTGTCTGAGCGTCCTGGAAGCGCCGGCCGCCCGCTGGCGCTCCCATTGAACAATCCATTGTATGTGATATAATGCACAACGTTGTGCTGCGCGCACATCTGTAGGTTAAGCCATCGTGTCTTTTGACAATAAGCAGATCAATCAGACAGCCATGCTGGCTGGCATTGTGGGCCAGATTGGCTGCCTTACCATCATCATCATTGCATTGGCTTTTGGGGCGGGAACCCTCCTTGACCGGGTTTTAGATACCAGGCCGATTTTTACAATTATCGCCCTGGTGGGCAGCGTCCCTGTAACGCTCTATCTTACCGTGCGTGTGAGCCTGACGGCTGCCGCCCGCGCTCAAAAGTCAAGCAAAGCCGAGCATGAGTAACTGTTCATCTTCAATGTTGCGCCAGGAACGGAGTCCCGTTGAGGATTTTCATTCCGCAACTGCCAGGTTATTTTGGGCAGTCACTTAAGGAGGAATAGACCAGCACATGAAAAAACGCTACTGGGTTTACCTTTGCCTCTTAGGCATGATTGTATTTGGGTCTGTACTGGTCAAGCCTGTCTTGCCCGTGATCCAATTGCCCGGTGAATTGTTTGTTCGTTTTGACAGCGCTTTCATTAAGCAGTGGTTTGGCGGCGGCATCACCAACACATTTTTGGGGGCGCTGATTGCCTGGGTCATCATCGTTGTTATGGCTTTCAGCTTGAGGGCCAAATCGCGCACGGCAGATGAAGTCCCCTCGGGTTTCTATAACGTCTTTGAATGGTTGGTAGAAGCTCTCTATGGTTTTGTGGAAAGCTCTGCCGGCAAATGGGCAAAAAACTTCTTCCCCTTCTTCATGACCTTCATCCTGTTTATCCTGGTTGCCAACTGGCTGGAGTTGGTGCCTGGCGTAGACAGCGTCGGCAAGTACGAGACAATGGGCGAGCTGGCTGAGCACAAAGCGGAAGCTGCCGCGGAAGCCGCTGGCGAGCACCTCAGCGAAGACGAACTGCACCATATCTATGATGAAGCCATGGAAGCCAATACGGGTAATCTGCGCAATGGCATCTTCTTGATGCGTGCGGCGGCTGACGAAAATGGCAACAAGCCGGACTATGGGTTTAAGGCGCAGGGAGCCGGCTATCTCAAGAAGTTCTTCCAGTTCGATGCCAACAAGATTGCCAAGAACCCGCTAGGGGCTATGGACCTGATCGTGGGCATTCTGGAACTGGTGGCGGAAATCGCCAAAATCCTGTCGTTCTCTTTCCGTCTTCTGGGAAACATCTTTGCGGGTCAGGTGCTGCTGTTCGTCATGGCTTTCCTGCTGCCCGTCGCTAATGTGGCCTTCTTTGGCCTTGAATTCTTCGTAGGCGCAATCCAGGCGGCTGTCTTTGCCATGCTGACGCTCACCTTCATGTCGCAGGCAACGCAGAGCCATGACCACGCCGAAGGCCACTAATCAGGCTGATTAAATTATGCCGGCCCGCCGGTTTGTCAATCCGTAACATCAAACATCTAATCTGGAGGATTACCGATTATGTCATTAGAAGCTGCTGAAGCTCTCGCTGTTGGTCTGAAGTTCTTGGGCGCCGGTCTGGCTATGACGGGCGCCATTGGCGCTGGCGCTGGTGTGGGTATCGTGGTCGGCGGCGCTGTGCAGGGTATTGCTCGTAATCCTGACGCCAGCGGCACCATTCAGGCTAACATGATCCTGGGCATCGCGTTCGCTGAAGCCGTGGCTATTTACGCCCTGGTGGTTGCCCTCATCCTGTTGTTTGTGGCCTGAAATAATGGCAGACAGACAACTATGGCCCCATAAAGGAATAGTGATATGCAAGCATTAGGGATTAACATAGGGTACCTGATCATCCAGATCCTCGGCTTTGCGATCTTGATGATTCTCATGAAGGGCTGGGCTTACGAACCGATCCTGAAGTTGTTGGATGAGCGGAAGGCGCGCATTGCTAAGGGATTGGAAGACGCCCGCCAGGCGGCTATTGCCCGCGACAACGCCGACGCCGAAGCGCGCAAGATTTTGGACGCGGCCCGCACCGAAGCTGCCAAGATTCGCTCCGACGCGCATGCGCAGGCGGAAGCGTCCGCCAGCGGCATTCTGGCAAAGGCTAACGAAGAGGCCCGGAAAATTGTGGCATCGGCTCAGGATGACGCTGAAGCGGAACGCAACCGCATTTTGTCCGACCTGCGCGGACAGGTAGTAGGCATTGCCATGGCTGCCGCCAACAAGGTTGTGGGCGAAACGCTGGACGACCAGCATCAGCATAAGCTGTTGGGCAGCTTCTTTTCAGCCCTGCCAGACAGCGTTTCGCGCCTGTCAGGCGAGCGGGCGGAGATCACCAGCGCCCTGCCTCTGACGGAAAGCGAACAGGCTGCCGCCCGCGCGGCGGTCAAGGCGCAGCACGTGGTCTTTAAGGTAGACCCGGCAATTCTGGGCGGTTTGATTGTGCGTGTGGGCGATCAGGTGGTGGACAGCAGCGTTGCCGGCAAGATGAGCAGCATGCGCGAAGCCCTCGCCTGATAGTCCCGATAAAACGGGCGAAAAATAACAGCGACGGGCAATTTGGGGCGCACCGCGCCCCAAATTGCCTATATAATTGGGTGTCAGCCCCGCCACAGGTGGGGCTGACACCCAACATGATCAGGTCTGGTTTTCACTGCTTTTGGCAGTCTGGGTTTAGATAGACCTACTCGGAAGAACGTGCCGGCATATACTGCGCCAGCTTGGAAGCCAGATTAACCAGCGGTAGGCTTTGCAGCCACACCCGCCCTGGCCCACTCAGCGTCGCCAGAAACAACCCCTCCCCGCCAAACAAGATATTCTTGACCCCCTTCACCCGCTGAATGTCGTAATTCACCGTGGGTTCATACAGGGCAATGTGCCCCGGAT
>JAGVTM010000628.1 GCA_019136785.1 Chloroflexota bacterium
ACGCCAATGGTCAGGCTATCGCTGAATTTTTGGCGACCCATCCCGCCGTGCGCGAAGTCTATTATCCTGGTTTGCCCACCCATCCCCAGCACGACCTGGCGCGGGGACAGATGACGGGGTATGCCGGCATGGTCTGCTTCGACTTGCACGGTGGACGAGAGGCTGGCTACCGGCTCTTGCCCCGTTTACAACTCATTCGCCTGGCGGTCAGCCTGGGCGGGGTGCATTCTCTCATCACGCACCCCGCCAGCACCATCTCCGCCGTGCAAACCGCAGAGCAAATCGCCGCCAGCGGCGTCATGCCCGGCCTGGTGCGCCTCTCCGTTGGCTTAGAAGACCCCCGCGACCTCATCGCCGACCTCTCCCAGGCGCTCAGTTAACGATTCACCAATTATTAAAAGTTCAACTTCTTCGGAGAAGTTGAACTTTTAGCTAAATCTCCCACTTTTAGCTAAATCTCCCACTGGAAGTGCACCAGGAAGCTGACATAATATTGCCCCTGCCACCTCTCCACGCCCACCACCCAGGTGCCCCAATCCATTTCTATGCCGCCTGGGACGGGTGGGCGATGCACCGAGAAGAAGTTAATGCCGGCATACTCCTGCGGCAGTTGCACCAACCCCGCCGTACCGCCGTGCAAAATCACATTACATCCTACCTGGCTGCCGCCCAGCAAATCCCGCTGCAAAAGCGGCATAATCACCTGATTGAACGAACCCTGAATCGGCAGCCCGCTGCCATCGGCAATGCCCCAACTGCGGCTGACGGCGTCGGCGTACACGTTTTGCAGCGTCGTTCCCGACAGCCACACTTCCGGGTTCCACCAGTTCACCCGCACGTGCAGCCCTCGCTGCATGTGCAGTGGCTGCGCCGTTCCGCTCACGGTCGTAGACTGCTGCCGTACCTGCGCAATAAACGCATCCAGCGCCGCCCGCGCCGCCGCGTCCTGGCAGAACTGTGCGGCATCCACCACTTCCGTCAGATACACGTCATTCACCCAGCCAGACGCGCCGCCCGCCTGAATGGCTACCCATTGGGACGCGCCTACTGCCGTAGCCGTATTGGCGCTCAGGCTGACGCCGCTCGCGCCTGGGCTTAGCGTGGATAGAACCGGATTCGTTACGCCCGGCCCACTGCGCACATTCAAAACGTCATCCACTGCCACGTAAACCACCCGGTATGTGGCGCCGGTATCCCGCGTGGGCGCCGGCGTGATTATGGCTGGCGCAGGCGTGTTTGTTACCTGGCTGACCGGCTCGCCGGTGGGCAGGCTGGTCGCCGAAGGCACAACTGTCAGCGTGGCCGCCGGCGGCGCAACCGTGACCGGCTCCAGGCTTGGCGGCGCGCTTGTAACCGTGGCTGTAGGCACGGGTGGCGTGGGAATAAACAACGTTGGCGTGGCTTCCGGCTGGCTGTTAAAGTTACAGGCTAATGCCGGCAGCAACAAAAAGAACAACACAAACAGGATAGAAACCCGTCTCATCTGCTTCATATTAGTATCTCCCACAAGTGCGATGCGTTTAGAAACCCGAGTTTGGGGCGTTGGTGCGCCGCACCCCTATTCTACTTCATAAACGCCGTACAATCTCGTTTGGTTCCCTTCTCCCCTCTTGTGCTACACTTACCCCCGGCTGCGTTCATCAAACCAGACAATTAACCATTCACCAGCGGTGTCTTCACCGCCATTCACCTATTCACCAATTAATTATTCTTCCCCTTCGCCCCACAAATAACACCCTCCGGAGGTTTCCATGCACCCCATCCTGCAAAAACTGGGAATACAAGACGTCAACCCTGGCGCGTGTGCCGGCATTGACAACTGGTACACCGATCCCCCTGCCCCCGAAATCGTCTCCACCAACCCGGCCACAGGCGAGCGCCTGGCTGGCGTCCTTTCCGCCGCCCCCGCCGCCTATGACCGCGTCCTCTCTGCCGCCCAGGCCAGTTTTACCCGCTGGCGACAAACCCCCGCCCCGCAGCGCGGCTTGCTCATCCGCGATTTGGGTCAGGCGCTGCATCGTTTCCAGGAGCCGCTAGGTGACCTGGTCACCCTGGAAATGGGTAAAATTCGCGCCGAAGGGCACGGCGAAGTCCAGGAAATGATTGACATCTGCGACTTTGCCGTCGGCCTCTCCCGCCAGTTATACGGCCTGACCATGCACTCCGAGCGCCCCGGCCACCGCCTCTATGAGCAGTGGCATCCCCTGGGCCCCATTGGCGTCATTACTGCTTTTAATTTCCCCGTTGCCGTCTGGTCGTGGAACGCCGCCATTGCCGCCGTCTGCGGCGACACCGTCATTTGGAAACCCTCCGAACTCACCCCGCTCACCGCCATAGCCGTGCAGCACATTGCCAATCAGGTGATGGCTGATCACGGCGTCAGCGGCGTCTTCAACCTGCTGGTTGGTCGCGGGGACCTGGGCCAGCGGTTGGTCGAAGATGCCAGGCTGCCCTTGATCTCCTTCACCGGCTCCACCCACGTGGGTCGCCGTGTTGCCCAGGCAGTCGCCGCTCGCCTGGGGCGAACCATCCTGGAATTAGGCGGCAACAACGCCATCATCGTCGCCGCCGATGCCGACCTGGAACTGGCGGCGCGCGCCATCCTGTTTGGCGCGGTGGGCACGGCTGGTCAACGCTGCACCACCACTCGCCGTCTTATCGTCCATCGCGCTGTGGCTGATGAACTGGCGGCGCGGTTGGTGCGCGCCTACCAGCAGGTGCAGATTGGCGACCCGCTGGCGGCGGGTACGCTGATGGGGCCCCTGGTCACCGAAAGCGCCGTCCGCGCCATGCAAGATGCCCTGGCGCAGGCGCAGGCGGAAGGGGGGGAACTGTTGGTGGGTGGCCAACCCCGTCCTGATTTAGGCCCTGATTTTGTAGAACCCGCCATTGTCAGAATGCCGGCACAAACCCCCATCGTCCGCCAGGAAACCTTCGCCCCCATTCTTTACCTGCTTGTCTACGACGATCTGGCTGAAGCCCTCCAACTGCACAACGACGTCCCCCAGGGTCTATCCAGCGCCATTTTTACCAACAGCCTGCGCGCCGCCGAAGCCTTTCTGGCGGCTGCCGGCTCCGACTGTGGCATTGCCAACGTCAACGTGGGCACCAGCGGCGCTGAAATTGGCGGCGCCTTCGGCGGCGAAAAAGAAACCGGCGGCGGGCGCGAGTCCGGTTCCGACGCCTGGAAAGCCTACATGCGCCGCCAGACAAACACCATCAACTACTCCACCGCCCTCCCCCTGGCCCAGGGCATTACCTTTGGCGATTCATAAATGCGATATGCGCCAGTTTGTTTTTCCAGACAATGTAATCCTCCCAGGCGGGATGCTCCACCACGCTACCATCTTGAATAGCTTTGTATAACTCTTCCAGAGAGAATACGCCATACCGGTCACGAATATCCGCTATTTCTGATTCTGCCAGCCGAATTTCACTCTGGATAAAAGCCAACACGCCCTTATAGATAAGCTCAGTCTCTGAAATCCCTAATTTCTGGCTCAATGATGCAGTTAGCGTTTCCACCTGTGGATTGTTCGCCGCCAGGGAAAGGGTAATGGTGGGCGAGGGGCGTGCAGCGCCCCTCGCCCTCTCCGAAAGCCCCCTTCCCCCTGAAGGGGGAAGGGGGTTGGGGGGCTTCCCTCACACCAGTTTCCACCATCCTCCAAACCACCAAACCCGTTCAAATTGCGCATTGCCCCGTCTGCAGGCTCTTGCCAGATAGCGCGAAATCTGCTATGCTATGCAAACCAAATGACGCACTGCGTCATGGAGTGTTTTATGTTAACCAGACCATCAGCATTAACGTTTCGCACCGAGACCGGGCTAGAAGTGTATATTCGCCCGCTCACCCCTGAAGACGCGCCCTATCTGGCGGATCTGTTTGGGCACATGGGGGCTGAAAGCCGCTATATGCGCTTTAATCAGGCCTTATCCCATGTTGATCCCGAAACAGTCCAGGCAGGCGCGCAGCAGTTAGCGCGGGTGAACCCTGATGAAGGCGCCGCCTGGCTGGCTTTCGCCGACCTGCCCGACCAGCCACATGCGCCGCTGGCTGGGGCCCGCTTCATCTGCACCGCCCCTGGCATAGCCGAAGCATCCGTGGCTGTACGCGACGATGCGCAGCGCCAGGGCATTGGTTCAATGCTCCTGGAATTTCTGGTACAGCAGGCCCGCAAAGCCGGCATCCATACCCTCACCGCCGTGATCCAACACAGCAATGGCGGCATCTGGCAGTTGCTCAAGAAATCCGGCTTGCCATATCAGCGCCGCAGCGACGGCGTTCTCGTTGAGGTAACAATAGACATCGCGGCGCAGCCTGCCTCCGCCGCCGATTTCTAAACCGCGTTTCTACTCATTCCAGGCATTGAAGACGTCCAGCACTTCGCCCTGCGTGGCCCAGGTCACGATGCCTTCCGTCTCCAGGTGGCGCATCTTCATCAGAAAGTAGCGCAGTTGCGTCTCGTTTTGCGGCGTAAATAGATGCACGGGCAGGTGTACTGATAACTTACCCACCTCTGCCGGGTTGTGCAGCGCCGCCGCCGCCAGAATTTGCTGCACCAGCGCATCTATGTCCGCCAGAGTGAACGGGCAGCCTGCGCCACAGCCGCCCCCCTCCGCCATAAAGTCCAGCCGCCCCAAATCCCCCGCGCTGACCAGGATAACGCCATCGGCATCAGCCACAAAGTCCACGGCGTCCGCTACCCTGAACGGGTGGATGCGCTGCGCCAGGTCTACGGGCGCGTTGTCGTGATAAGTCACCTGGCGAATGTACTGGTCTGTCCACCCCGGCGGGCGGTTTTCCAGGGGCATAGACAAATAATGCATCCCCACGACGCCGTTAATGTAATCAAAGCCAGCCATGTCCGCCGCCAGCGCCCAATCATTCACCCCGCCCGCGCCAGAGCAGCCCCGATTATTCTCTACGCCCACCAGGGCATCTACCAGCGTCTTGTTTTGCTGCAATAGCGCGGCAAACTGGGGAATGGGCATGAGTGGCTCGTGAAAACCGATGTCGCAGTGCGTGCCCACGCCGTGTCCGTGTTCCACTGCCTCCCACAGCACGTTCGTCCCCCAGATGACGTTGGCGCGGGCGAAAGGTTTTTCGCTTTCAATCGTCATTTTGCCGCCGTACGTTTCAAACAACTTCATGCCATAGCGCAGTTGTTCCACGTGGATGCGGAACACGTCATAATTTTGATCGTCGGTAAAACTGCTTTCCATGTGGGTCATGGTTGTGAACAAAAGCGGAGCGACGCTGGCGGCGTCCTCCTGGCTGGCGCGGGCTGCGCCCCAGGCAATCAGCAGCAGGGGCAAAGCCAGCAAAATAGCGGGTAATGTGCGTTTCATAGATAACCTCCTGATTTATAGCAACTGATTGTGCCCAAAGAACATTGGCAGGTGCGCTGCACTTGCCAGCGCCTGGCACTTGAGCTATACCTTACCATGCTTGTTTTATCGCCCTGCAATCTATCTGTAAGAAAAGTGTAGCCAATGTGCAAACAGTTTGTCCCACATATCCGCGCCCCCCATGTCTCCGCGTGAATCTATTTTCGAAAGAGGTAAATGACGTGACAACTCCCATGCAACACAGTCAACGGCAGCCGCCGCGTGGTTTGAGCCGCCTGTTCTACCGGATGCCTATCTGGTTATATCGCTGGCGCCTGGGCTGGCTGCTGGGCCAGCGCTTCCTACTGCTGCACCACGTGGGCCGCAAGAGCGGCTTGCCGCGCCAGGCGGTCATTGAGGTGGCTGGCTATGATGCCGGCACAGACACCTACCTCGTCGCCGCCGGTTTTGGCCCCAAATCTGACTGGTATCGCAACTTGCAGCAAACCCCCGACGTTACCATCCAGGTCGGGCGGCGCTCCCTGCCCGTTACCGCCAGGCTGCTCTCCCCGGCCGAATCAGGCGAAGCCATGGTGCGCTACGCCCAACAACACCCCCAGGCCGCCCGCGCCCTGGCGCGCGTCTTGGGCTTCACCGTGAGTGGAACCAGTGAGGAGTACCGGCAGTTAGCTCAAGAGTTTATCCCCTTCGTCGCGTTCCATCCCCGCCCCAAGTAACGCAATAGCCTTGTAGTTTTTACCCACTCCCCATTTGCCAGGGAAGGGGTAATGTAGGGCGAGGGGCGCGCAGCGCCCCTCGCCCTCTCCGAAAGCCCCCTTCCCCCTGAAGGGGGAAGGGGGTTGGGGGATGGGGGTGTGCCCCTGAGGGTATCCTCCCCCCCGTTTGCCGTAAAACAAAAAAGCCCGCGAAGCTGCTTTTAACAACTTCACAGGCTTTTCTGCTAAGAAGTCAGGCTTTTATTGAAAAGCCTGACTCTGATTAACTGTAACTGACTGCTGTCACAAGGCAGAAATAATTACGGACTGCTTCCAAAAGCGGCTTCGCCAGAAACCGCCTTCTGCCTTCTTACTTCTTACTTCTGCCTTTGTCCATCAGCCTACTGCGACGCGCACCAGCCCAACGTGGTTTGCATCACGGGGCCGCGTCCGGCTGCCGGCAGCGCTTCAAACGGATAGCCCAGGAACATAGCGCTGTGTGTGCCGCTGCGCACTGCCGCGCTGCCCTGGTTGCCGGTGAAGCTCGTCGCCGCGCCAGCCGCCGGCGTCAGCCGGTCGCTGTAGTTGGTGAACGGATAAGCCAGGGTGTATGGGCCAAGACCCGCATACACATCCGCGCCGGTGACCGTCGTCTGGCTGACGTCGCTGGTCGCCGAAGCAATGCCCAGGTGGCTTTGCATGAAGGCGGTCACGCCGCGATCCCAGACGTAGTCCTGGCTGCTGATGAAGAAGCAGCCGCCTGCATTCAGGTAAGTCGCCAGCGCAGATTCGCCTGCCGAACCGGGCCCGGCGAAGCCGCCGAACTCGTCGCCCGTGAACCAGATGACCACATCATACTGCTGCAAGGTGGCGGCGTTGGGTTCGTTGTCGGAGTTGTTGGTGTCCCAGATGTCATAGGCCAACCCCAGACCGTCCAACACGGCGGTGTAGGTGGCTTGCACATTGGGGGCGTTGTCATCGTCGTCCACCACCAGGATGGGCGGGATGTCCATGGTGCGGAAGAAGCGGAACTGGGCGAACTGGCCCGCGCCGCACGGGTTGTACGGACGCACCGACCAGGCATGAATCGCCAGCGGATCCAGCGGCGTCTCGAAGGTGTGGCTGGTTTCGCTGGTCACCGCGTACACCAGCGCGCCGGTGGTCAGGTTCTTCACCGCGATGAGGTAAACGTAGCCTTGCGCCACCGCGTTCCAGGAGAAGGTCGGTACCAGCGGCACATCCATTGCGCCGTTAGCCGGGGACACCAGCGTCACTGCGCCTGGCGTGCCCGTAAACACGTCCAGTTCCACGGTCGTGGTCTTGGGATCGGCGCCAGGAGCCGTACCATTGACATCTACCATGTAATTGCCGGCAACCGCGCCACTGCCCAGGTTCAAGACAGAACTGCCAGGAACCGCTACCGGGTTCACGCTGAAGTTGACGCTGCCGGGCGCGCCGGCGGTGCTCAGGGTCACATTGCCCACGTAACCGGCAATCTGGCCCACGTTAATGGTGAAGTTGCGGTTGCCAGGAGCGCAGACCGCAGCCGCGGCCGGGTTGGCGGACAGGCTGAAGCCGGGCGACAGTTGGGACGCGGCGGCGAAGCAGTCCAGACGGCCATAGCCATAGGCGTAGTCAGGCCCGGCGGAACCCAGGTCGAGCGCGTTGTCGCGCATCAGGTCTTCGGCCTCGTCCAGGGTCATGTTCGGGTCAATGGATTGCAGCAGGGCGAAACAGCCGGCGACGTGCGGGCTGGCCATCGAGGTGCCATCGAAGTTGGCGTAGCCGCCGCCGTTGATGGAGGAGCGCACGTTCACGCCAGGGGCGCTCACGTCGGGCTTGATTTCATTGGTCAGCGTGGAGGGCCCACGGCTGCTGAAGGTGGCGATGACGTCGTTGATGTCCGTGGCGCCGGCGGCAAAGCTTTCCGCATAGTCGCCGGGCGAACCGACCGTGCCCGCGCCGGGGCCAGAGTTACCCGCAGAGAAGGCCGGGAAGACGTCCGCCGCGCGCAGGTTCTGCACCGAGGTCAGGTAGGTGGTGTTACCGCCAGAGCTGCCCCAGGAGTTGTTCACCACGTCAGGACGCATGTTGGGGTCGCAGGACGGGTCGCCGGGTTCGATGTTCAGCGGGCAGGGAGCGATAATCCACTCAAACGATTTCAGCAGGGCGTTGGTGGAGCAGGAGCTAGATTCACAGCCCTTGGAGGCGATCCACTTGGCGCCAGGCGCCACGCCAATCTGGTTGGCGCCGCCATCGTCGCCGACCATGGTGCCCATGGTGTGCGTGCCGTGATTGTTGTTGTCGCAGGGAGCCACACTGGGGTTGCCGCAGACTTTGGACGGGTCGTACCAGTTGAAGTCGTGGTCGTAGCTGCCACCGCCCAGGTTGCCGCGGTACTGGTTCACCACAGCGGGGTGGTCATAGTCCACGCCGGTGTCAATGTTGGCCACAACGACGCCTTCGCCGGTGGTGCCCAGGTCAGACCAGATTTGCGGCGCATTGATGCGCTGCACGCCCCATTCAATGGCTTCGGCGTCGCTCAGTTTGGGTTCTTCAATGTAGAAGGTGGGAGCGACTTCCATGCGGGCCACGTCTGGGTGCTGCGCCAACAGGTCAAAGGCGACCACATTGGAGTTCACCAGGATGGCGTTGGCGATGAAGTAGGACTGGTAGCTGCTGACGTTGCCGGCAACCTGCTGGTCCTTCAAGATGCGCAGCAGGTCGGCTTGCGTCGTGCGCGCC
>JAGVTM010000507.1 GCA_019136785.1 Chloroflexota bacterium
GCGGGTGCGTTCGTCCACAAAGGGGTGCAGCGCCGCCAGGGTGAGGCCGCCGTTATCGGGCGGCGTTTGCCGCGCCTCTACGCCATCCCGCGCCAGACTGAGCCAGGGGTAGGCGTTGGAGGGGAACTCCTGCCGGCAAAAAACCACGTTATCCCCCGGCTGCCAGGGAATGCTCTGGGCCACCAGGTTGAGGGCTATGCCCGTGCTGGCAATGGGCACAATTTCGGCGGGATCAGCGGCATTGATCAGCTGCGCCAGCAGACGGTACAGATCTTCTATCAGGGGCAGGGCTTCGTGCAGCCAGAAACGGCCGGGATTGGCAGCCAGTTGGGCCACAGCCCATTGGGCTTTGGCTTGCGTGCGGGCGGGCAAGGGAGAAATGCCGGCATGGTTGAAATAAATCACGGCTGTGGCCGCCTCATCACTGTGGGGAAACTCGGTCCGGCGCAGCGCCTGAACATCGTACATAACGCCTCCATCTGCTAGAATAGATTGTATTGTACTCGCTTGTAGCCAAAAGGGGCACATTCTCCTGCACAAAAAGGTGGCGCGATATGGATCAGGAACACACCATACAACAAAGTGACGTTCGTTTTTTTGCTGGCCGCTCAAATCCGGCGCTGGCTGCCGGCATTGCCCGTCATCTCGACATTCAACTGGAAGACACCTACTTCTCCCGCTTCAGCAACGACAACCTGGAAGTCCAGCTAGGCGCGTCCGTGCGCGGACGCAGCGTCTACATCGTGCAATCCCTCACCCCACCCGTCAGCGACCATTTGCTGGAACTGTTCATGATGCTGGACATTGCCCGCGGCGCCGGCGCCCGCGAGCGGCACGCCATCATCCCCTATTACTCCTACGCCCGCTCCGACAAGAAAGACATGCCGCGCATTTCCATTGCCGCCCGCCTGATCGCCGATCTGATTACGGCAGCAGGCGCCACGCACGTCATGACCATGCAGTTGCACTCCCCGCAGGTGCATGGCTTTTTTAGCCTGCCCACCGACCCGCTCACGGCTCGCCCCCTCTTTGCCCATCACTTTGAGGCTAAAGCGTTCACGCCAGAAGATACCATTGTGGTGGCCCCCGATACGGGCGGAGCCAAATCTGCCAGCCGTTTCGCCGACCTGCTGAGTATGCGCACCGCTGCCGCCAACAAAACGCGCGTCTCTGACACGGAAGTGCGCATGGGTGGGTTAATCCGCCGCCAGGTGCAGGGTTTTCGTCGCGCCATCATCTATGATGACGAAATCGCCACGGGCAGCACCATCGTTGAACTATGCCAGCTTTTGCTGCAAGCCAGCATCGAAGAGATTTACGTCGTTTGCACGCATGGCTTATTCATGGGCGAAGCGCTGGCCCGCCTGACGGCTATCCCCCAAATCCAGGAAATTGTGACCACCGATACCGTGGCTATTCCCCCTGCCAAACGCTTGCCAAACATGACCATATTATCGGTAGCGTCAGTGTTTGGGCAAGCCATTCAGCGCAACTACGCCCGCCAATCCATTGGCGACTTGTTCGAGTATTGGAAGGATCGGGGTTAAGGAATAGACCACCCTCGTCCTCGCCAGCAGGGCGATGCACTCCGCCCGCAACTGTGATACCATACTGCCCCTGGCTCAGCGCCGTGCAGAACACTGACTGCACCACCCTGATCCCCGGAGGCGGACTATGCTGGCGAATCTGTTGACCCTGAGCCGCCTGGGCTTTCTGGTGGCGGGCATCTGGCTGTTATATCTACCTGGCATGCCCGCCAAAGTGATGGCCTTCGCGCTGGTCTGGGTCGTTATTTTGATTGATGCGGTGGATGGCACCATTGCCCGCCGGCGCGGCGAAGCGTCAGCCCTGGGCAGCGTGCTGGATATTGCTATTGACCGCGTGGTAGAAAACGTCTACTGGATCACGTTTACCGACCTGCACCTGGTTCCTGTCTGGGTGGCCCTGATTGTGGTCACGCGCGGTATTTTGACCGACGCCGTGCGGGGTTTTGCCCTGGCCAGGGGCACAACCCCATTTGAAATGATGCGCACAAACTGGGGGCGCTGGCTGGTATCGCACCGCTTTATGCGCGCCGTGTCTGGAACGACCAAGGTGGTTACGTTTGCCGGCATGGTCGCTTACGTAGGCTTGCAGGAACTATGGCAGCAAACGGCAAACGCCCGTTTCCTACCGCCGATTTACACGGTTTTGCTGGTCTTTGCCCTCCTCACCGTTCTGGTCAACGTCCTGCGCGGCCTGCCCGTCCTGCTGGAAGCCCGCCGCTTCTTCGCCCAACCCAACCTGATTCAGGGTAGATATTAGCGCGGGCCTCATGGAGTCAATATGCAACTGTATCTCATTCGACATGGACAAAGTTACGTCAATCTGCAAGATTGGACGGAAGGTAACCAGGATACGGGTTTAACCGACCTGGGGCAGCGGCAGGCAGCCGCCCTGGGGAAGTGGCTTGCCCGCGCCGTCCCGCACATTGACGTACTCTACGCCAGCACCATGAGCCGCGCCCGCGAAACAGCGGAAGCGGTGGCTGAGGCGTATGACAGGAACATCTACTTTGACGACCGTCTGCGCGAAATTGGCAACAACCGCCGCGATCACACCGCCTGGCCCAACGACGACCTGCCGCGGCAATATGCCAACTATTGGAGCAGCGAACAGCCGTTTTCCTCTGTGACGCCTTATGTGGAACAGGGCGAAACCTGGATGCACTTTCGCACCCGCGTCGGGCTGCTGGTGGAGGAACTGGTCAATAAACACCAGAATGAAGTAGTGATGATTGTCTGTCACGGCGGCGTGGTGGAAGCGGTATTTGACCACATCTTCAACATCGGCCCCTGGCGGCGCTGCGAGGTGTGGGATCATAACACAGGCGTGTCCCATTTCGAGTACGTGGCCCACCCCAACCGCGAAACGTGGCGGCTGCATTTCCATAACCGGCAGGAGCATCTTGCCGGCATTGAATAACGTCACGGCGTCAGGGCGCAGCGGAAGCCCAGGTTGGCGCGGGCCACCGTGGGATCGAAATGGCTGCGGCTCATGGCGGTAACATCCTCGGCGGGTGAGAGCCAGGAGCCGCCGCGCAGCGAGCGGGTGACGCCCTCCACGGGCCCCAGCGGGTTGGCATCTGTAGCTTCTGCGTAATAGTCAAACTGATACCAATCGTTCACCCATTCCATCACGTTCCCCGCCATATCCAACGCGCCAATGGGCGAACGTCCCTCAGGATAACTGCCCACTGGCGCGGTATCCTGGTAGCCGTCGTTCACCGTCTCATCCCGATAATCGCGCGTGCAGCCGCGGTCACAGAAATTCAGCCGCTCCCCATCGAACGTATCCCCCCACGGGAACTGATACTTAACCAGCGCTGCCGGGTCAAAACTGGCAGCCCGCTCCCATTCCGCCTCGCTGGGCAGCCGCGCCTCGCGCCAGCGACAAAATGTATCCGCCTGATACCAGGTGACGTAAATCACGGGATAATTGTCATAGGCGGCATTGCCATAGTAGCTGCTGTAAAAAGTGGCGCTCGTATTTAATGGCAAGGCGCAAACTTCGGCAGCCACGCACTGCTGGTACTGTCCGTTTGTCACTTCCGTTTCGTCTATGTAAAAGCTGTCCAGGCGCACAATCAGCGATGGTTTCTGGTCAGCTTCCCCTTCATCATTGCCCAGGCGAAACACACCTGCCGGCATAAACAACATACGCGCCCCTGTCTTCTCATCTACCAGCGGCGCGGGCGTGGGGATGGGCGTCTCTGTGGGCGGCGGCGGCGGGGTAGCCGTCGGCGCCAACGCTGTCAGGGCCGCGATAATCTGCGACGCCGTAGTGGCTGTCGCCGCCGTTTCACTGCCGCCAGGCAACGCTTCCTCCTGGTTGAGGCGAGCCACAATCAGGCCGGCAGCTACCACCAGCAAGAAGATGGCTGCCAATCCCCAGATGGTGCGCTGTTCAATCTGGCGGCGGGTACGGCTGGGTCGCCGCGGCGGGGGCGCGGCTGGCGCGGCGGGAAGCGTGCGCCGCAGTGCGGCGTTCTCAGCGGCGCTGCTGCCGCCAGGGCGCTCCAGTGCCGCAGCAAAAGCGATGGCAGAATCGTAACGCACGTCAGGACGCAAATCCAGGGCGCGATTGGCCACAATGGACAGGTAGGGCGCCACATCTGGATTGAGTTCGCGGGCAGCTTTCAGGGTAGCCAGCCCACTCTGGCGGCGCAGGGCGTCAGGCGGCGTTTGCCCGGTAAGCAAAGTAAATAACGTAGCCCCCAGGCTGTAGATGTCACTGGCAGGTGTGACTTCCGTCTGGCTGGCTTGTTCGGGAGATGCGTAACCGCTGACCCCCAGACTAATGCCCAAACCGGGAAGCCCCGTGTCTACCAGATAAACGTCGCCGCCGGGGGTGATGCGGATATTGGCGGGTTTGATATTGAGGTGGAGGGCGTCTTTTTCGTGCAAATAAGACAGCGGCTGGCAGACGGCTTGCAGCCAGGCGATAATCAGGTCCTCCGGCAGCGGCCCATACTGGTCAAGCAGCGCTTGCAGATCGACGCCATCAATATAGTCGCTAACCAGGTATTGGCCCGTGTTTTCCAGGGCAAAATGATCGCGGATAACGGGCAGTTGGGGATGGCTCAAACCAATCAAGCGACGCGCTTCGGCGCGAAAAAGCTGCTGCATCTCCACGGACGGGTCCAGGTACTCTTTAATGGCGAAATCACGTTTGTCAACAACATCCCAGGCGCGATACATGGCGCCGTAGGGGCCTTCCGCCAGCAGGCTGACAATGCGATATCGCTTGTTAAGGAGTTCGCCGGGCAGGAGAGGCATGGCAGACAGCAGGCTTATTCGACAATCTGAAAGCGCAGCAGGCGGGCATCCTGCCCGTCGGCGGCAGCGGCGCAGACCATCTCGGCTTCCACGTAGGGCTGAGGGCTGGCCCAGGCAAACTGCTGCAGCATGGCATAGTCGCTGGGGATGATCTGGCGCGCTGCATTCAAGCCTTCGATTTGCTCCAGCGTAAACCAGGCTACTTTGCCTTCAAACTGCTCTTGCGCCAGACCATCCGGCGCGAACACCTCGCACACGAAGAGGATGTAATGGCCGGGTTTGTCTGCCGCAGAGGCAAAGACCATGCGTTCGTTGACGATACCGCGCAAAGCAATGAACGTGGTGTTCAGTCCGGTCTCTTCGCGGACTTCGCGCGTAATGGCGGCAGCCAGCGTCTCGCCAAACTCCCATTTGCCCCCAATCATAGCCCACATGCCGGCATACGGGTCGGCATTCCGTTTAATCAGTAAATAACGATCACCCATGTCTACCGTTGGGCGACGAATGATAGTAATGACGCCGGGCAGGGGATGGCGCTGCTCGTGCCGGCGTTGGTGCAGCGGTAGCTGTGATAAGGTATCGAACATCGGGTTCCGCCCTTGGCCTGATAGCTATCAAACAGTAAACGCCCATCCTGGCGGTCGCCAGAGTCAGCCGGCGGCGCGCCAACATGCGCGGCAGGTAGCCAGATTCAATGCAAGGAAAAGCGATGGCCACCTTACCTGATATTTTACTGGACTGTTGGGGGGAGGCAACTCTTTTGCAGGTATGCTGGTTGACGTATGAGGTATGAGGCAGGCAGATAGTGCGGCGCAT
The DNA here is from genome assembly GCA_019136785.1 of Chloroflexota bacterium. GTDB lineage: Bacteria > Chloroflexota > Anaerolineae > Promineifilales > Promineifilaceae > JAGVTM01. The sequence goes on from JAGVTM010000507.1 coordinate 5,634, forward strand.
TGCTTCGCCGCACCTCTGGCGGACAGTCAGGCAGCGGGGGGCAGGGGTTTGAACTTGAACTGGTGGCTGGCGCAGTCGTACAAGCCCCAGGTGGGCGCGCTGTACATGCCCAGTATCTCGCCAGGATTGACCAAAAAACAGTCGCCTATCTGCTCGCAGTTTTGCAGATGGTTGTGCCCATAGCAAACCAGGTCAAACTGCCCTGACTGGGCAATGCGGCGGGCAGGTTCGGGATAATGGATCAAGGCGATGCTGCGCCCGCCAAAGGCAAGTTCGGTGTAAATGCCGTTCAAGGTGACGTGCGCGTAATTGCCGGCAACCGTATGCAGCAGCCGCCCATCCCCATCGTTGTTGCCAAAGATAATCTGAATCGGACCCGTAAAGCCTTCAGCCAGGTGCTTGACCATAAACGGGGCGCACAGATCGCCGCAGTGCAGCAGCAACTCTGCCCCGCTTTCCCGAATCTGCGCCAATGCGCTTTTCAAGCCGGCAATGTTGTCGTGCGTGTCGGACAGAATGGCTATTTTACTCATCATTTCTCCTATTGAGGGACAAACCGCTGGTAACTATTCATCCCCGCTCCCCTTCGGCAAGCTCAGGGAGACGACTGAACCTGCCAAAGGGAACCCATTTCGACAGGCTCAACCTACGGGGGGAGTAAACGGTTACAACCGCTGTTTGTCCTGGTTAGTTAAGGGCATTCGTGAAACATCACTTGTCTTCCTTAACGACCTGCCCATCTTTGATCACCACGCGAATGTTGTGCGCGTCTTCCAGCGAGCGGATGTCTTGCAGCGGGTTGGTGCGGGTAACGATGACGTCCGCCAGTTTGCCGGCTTCCAATGTGCCAATTTGCTCCTGCCAGCCCAGACATTCGGCGGCGACCCTGGTGGTAGCCACAATAGCTTCCATCGGGGTCATACCAATGCCGCACATCAACCCCAGCTCACGCAGGTTCGTCCCATGCGGCATCACGCCCGCGTCCGTACCCATGGCGATTTTGACGCCCGCCTGGTGCGCGGCGGCAATGCTGGCGCTATGAATTTCTACCACTTCGCGCGCCTTGCGAATGCCCCATTCGGGCATACTACCGCTGCCCTCCGCCGCTTCCAGAACAGCCAGAGGGGCCAGCAAGGTGGGAACGAGAAACGTACCCCGCTCTTTCATCAGGGCAATGACTTCGTCAGTGAGGTAGATGCCGTGTTCAATGGAGTGAATGCCGGCAAGCACCGCATTCTTAATCCCTTCCGTGCCCTGGGCGTGCGCCATCACCTTCGCGCCGCGGCGGTAGCCTGCCTCCTGCACCATCGCCGCCAGTTCTTCGGGCGTGAACTGCGTAAATTCCGGGTGGTCGGTGGGGCTGAGGACGCCGCCTGTGGCGCATACTTTGATCACGTCCGCGCCCGCGCGCAGCACTTCGCGCACCTTCTTGCGCACTTCTTCTACCCCATCACAACGCCCGGCAGGCGCGCCCGGATAGGCGCTAAACAGGCTCATTTCGATGCCTGAGGGCAACCAGCCATCGCCATGACCGCCCGTGATGGTCAGCACGGTAATGCTGATTTGCATACGGGGCCCGGCAACAATTCCCTGTTCTACGGCTTGTTTGACGCCCAGATCGGCGCCGCCAGCGTCGCGGACGGCAGTGATGCCGGCATCCAACGTCCGCCGCATCCGCCCAATCATCTCGAAAAAACGCAGCGAAACAGGCTTTGCCAGTTGTTGCTGCAAATTGAACCCATCAAATGTAAAATGAACGTGCGTGTCAATCAAGCCAGGCAGAATAGCGCCGCCCTGGGCATCAATGCGCTGAAGGTCATGTGCCGGCAGCGCCATGTCCGATTTGCGCCCGACGGCTTGAATCCTGTTTTCCTTAATCAACACAGCGCCGCTGCTGACCGGTGCGCCGCCGCGACCGTCAATCAGCAAACCATTCTCAATCAAAGTGTAACTCATGGAAAACCCTCCTTCTGTGGGCTGGCCTGGCGAAATCGCCAGCGCTCATACACATTTCTGCCCCTAACGTTAACACAGAGCGGCAGTCGCTTCAATGATGCAGCCCATCCATTTTCTTCTCTTGCGCCGCAAACTGGAAATAAAATGCCCGAACCCGTCTACTTCGTCCACATCTCAGACACTCACATTGGTCCGACGCCTGCCTTTAGCCGCCATGGCCACGAATCCTACGCCTGCGCTCGCCGCCTGGTGGACTTAATCAATGCGCTGCCCGTACAGCCTGATTTCATCATTCACACCGGGGACGTGGTAAACGAGCCTGATCCACGCGCTTATGCCCTGGCAGCGCAGGTGTTCACGCAACTGGCGTCGCCTGTCTATTACGTCACAGGCAATCACGACACTGCGCCTGACATCCTGGCTTATTTGCCGATGGGGCCGCGGCAGCCAGCAATCGTTGACCCGGACTACCTCTGCTACCGTTTCGAGGTAAAAGGGTATCGTTTTCTGGTATTAGACGGGCATATCCCGGACGAGGACGCGCCGCATGGCTGGCTGCCGGCATCACAAATGGCCGTCTTGCGGGCAGAAGCCATAGACGTCGCCGGGCCGCCCCTCGTCGTCTTCAACCATTTCCCGGCGCTGCCCTTAAACGCGCCCTGGATAGATGCCAATCTGCCGTTGCGCAATGGGGCGGAAGTCCATCACGCTTTAGTACGTCTTCTCCCCCGTTTACGCGCCGCTTTTCTGGGACACGTCCAC
>JAGVTM010000367.1 GCA_019136785.1 Chloroflexota bacterium
TGCCAGACCTCATCTGGCTGCCAGACCTCATCTGGCTGCCAGACCTTATCTGGTTGCCAGACCTCATCTGGTTGCCAGACCTCATCTGGTTGCCAGACCTCATCTGGTTGCCAGACCTCATCTGGTTGCCAGCTTTTCCGGCTGGACGCCACATGCTCAGGCCTCGGCCCATTTATACGGATCGGCCATTCCCACCACGATTTTGCGCGGGCCTACAAACGGGCTGCGCCCATGGGCCGTCAGTACGTTATCCAGCAGCAAGATATCACCCTTTTCCCAGGGGAAAGCGACTGTTTCTGCAGCGTATAACTGGCGCAAGGTATCCAGCACATCCGGTTCAATGGGCGACCCATCCCCATAATAGGTGTTATTAGGCAGTTCTTCTTCGGAGAAAACCTGCGCCAGCATTTGCTGCACTTCCAGGCGCAAGGTGGAAACGTGAAAAAACGTGGCGTGATTAAACCAGACCATATCGCCCGTTTGTGGATGGCGAATCACTGCCTGGCGTACCTGTCGCGTACGCAGCCTGTCGCCCTCACGCCATTCAAACTCAATATCATTTGCCTGGCAATATGCTTCGACGGCGGCTTTATCTTCCGTTTGAAAGGCTTCCTGCCAGGTGAGACCAAAGCCGCTGCCAAAGTTGCGCACATACATATATCCCTTGTCGGCGAACTTCTGCCGGACATGGTGCGGGATGCGCTGGTACATGCGGCGGCTGCTGGCAATGGGCGTTTCTCCGCCTTCCTGGGCGGCTGTGACGCAGTAGAAAAGGATTTTTAGGGGGAAGGTGAGGTTGTACGATTGCTCGTTGTGCAGAAAGATGGACTCGCTGGCAGGGTGGTCCGTAGAGGTGTAGATGTTGCCGCTTACCTGGCTGCGCGGCGAGGAGCGTTCTTGATACCGCAGCGCCCCGCCCGAGACAGCATCAATGAACTGTTCAAAGGTGGCAACGTCGGGCACATGGAAACCACGAAAAAGAATGCCGCCATGCCGTCCCAGCTCTGTTTCGATCCAGGCGCGGTTGGTTTCTGCCCAGGCGTTCAGGTCAACGCCATCCAGGGCGGGTTGAATGAGCAGGGGAAGCGACTGATCGGACTGCAGGTAAGCCGTGGTGACCAGATCAAGCGTGGATACGTCCATAACCTGCCGTTGTAGAGTGGGTAGTTTTCGAGCGGAAGTTTGGGGTTTCTTAAGCATGGGGTTGGGTTATCTCCTTCGAAAATAGTGATGAGTGGCGAGTGATCAGTGGTCAGTGGATGACCCGTCCACATAGCAAATCTGCGCCATCTGCTTAATCTGTGAAATCTGTGATGATATTTTCATCCATGATGGTGCGCCGCGGCCCATGTTGTCTCCTTCGAAAATGTAGCGCCCGCGATTTCTTAATCGCGCCGCGATTTCTTAATCGCGCCGCATCCTTGCTGGCAAAAGCCGGCTGGAAGCCGGCGCTACGGTTTCATTCCTCTTGGTTGGGACGCCGCCGCGCCAGTTGGTCGAAACGCGAGCGCCGGGCGTCTTTAAGCAGGCCGGCAGTCTCGCGCTGGCGACGGCGCTGATATTGGTTTAGTTGGCGGCGGACTTCGTCGAGAGTAATGTGTGGATTGCCGGCAGCAGACGTGCAAACGAGCAGATACATATCAGCAAGCTGCTGAATGGTGTTCTGCTGAAATAGATCAACCTTATACCGCCAGGTTGCTTTTAAGCCATTCTCCTCGTGAGATAACAGCAAGGATATGTCAAACGGGGCGGCGCCGCTATCAATTTCAATTACGTTTAACTGTAAATCTGGCAACGTTAATGCCGGCATCGGCGCATTCTCCAGCACAAACATCACCTGAAACAGCGGATTGTGGCCGGCATTCCGTTCCGGCTTCAGAATTTCTACCAGCTTGTCAAAAGGCATGTCCTGATGTTCATAAGCGCCTAAAGCCGTTTCGTGGACGCGCTGCACCAGTTCCACAAAGGAAGGGTTGCCCGACAGGTCTGTGCGCAGTACCAACTGGTTTACAAACAGTCCAATCAGATTTTCTGTCTTCTGCCAGTGACGGTTGGCGACGTCCGTGCCCACCACCATGTCGTCCTGACCGGTGAAGTGGCGCAGCAGGAGTTGTAAGGCTGCCAGCAGCACCATGTACAGCGTTGCGCCCGTTTGCTGTTCCAGGGCGCGGAGTTGGCGCAGCGTGTCCTGGTGGATGAGGGTCGTATGTATCTGCCCACGAAATGTTGGCGTGGATGGACGCGGTTTGTCTGTGGGCAGCGCCAGCAGCGGCGGCGCGCCGGCCAACCGTTGCTGCCAGTAGACTGCCAGCGCCGCCAGTACGTCATCTTGCAGCCAGCGTCGCTGCCAGTAAGCGTAATCGGCATATTGGAGAGGCAGCGGCGGCAGTTCGGCGGTGCGACCGCTGCTGTAGGCAGTGTACAGGGCTACCAGTTCGCGCAAGAAGATGCCCATGGACCAGCCATCGGCGGCAATGTGGTGCAGCGTGAGCAGCAGAACGTGGTCATCGCCGGCGCGGCGCAGCAGTTGCGCCCGCAGCAGGCAATCGTGGGCGAGGTCGAAGGGGGTGAGCGCTTCGGCCTGCGCCAGTTCGTAGATGGGATCAGAGGCTGCCGTCGTCGCCACTTCCCGCACGGGTAGGGTGAATGGCGGCGGGGGACCGATCACCTGGGCAGGTTCGCCGTGGAACGTGTTAAAGGTCGTGCGCAGCGCTTCATGCCGCGCCACAATAGCCTCCAGGCTGCGCCGCAGCGCCTCCACCTGGATGCGCCCACGCAGGGCTACAGCCACCGGGATGTTGTAGGCGGGATTGCCTGGCTCCAGCCGATCCATGAACCACAATCGCTGCTGGGAGAAGGAGAGAGGCATTGCCGGCAAACGCGGCGCGGACGTCAGGGAGGGCGGCGTGAGCAGCGCGGCAGTTACGTTACCTGCCAGGTGTTGTTGTATCTCTTGCTCCAGATCCGCCAGCGTGGCGCCTTCCAGGAAGCGCGTTATAGGGAACGTCACGCCCAGATCGGTTTCCAGCGCGTTCTTGAACTCAACGGAGGTTAAGGAGTCAATGCCCAAGGCGTTCAGGGGTTTATCAGGCGCCAGGGCGGCGGCAGGTAAATGCAGCAGGCGACTGGCCTGTTCTTGTAAATAAGTTGCCAGCAAAGCCCGCTGCTCTGCGGGCGCGCCCCCGCGCGGGGGCGCGGCAGCCAGGATGGCGGCGCGGATGTGCTGCTGGCTGGCGAGGGCGGCATCTACGGCGGTGGTTTCCAGGATGTCGGTGTAGAGGAGTTTGAGCTTGTGGGCCAGGAACTTTTGCCGGCACAAATGGCGCTGAATCTTGCCGCTGGAAGTTTTGGGAATTGTGCGGGGTTCCAACAGCGCCACAGCATGTAGTTGTAGCTCATGCTCCGTCGCCACCGCCTGGCGCACGATTTGCGCCAGCGCCGCCAAGTCCATGCCTTCCTGATGGTTGACCTCCTGCACCACCACCACCTGTTCCTCCCCGTTGCGCTCCACGGCAAACGCGGCGCTGCAACCGGGGCGCAGGGCAGGATGGCTGCTCTCTACCGTGCGCTCAATATCTTGCGGGTAATGGTTTCGCCCGCGCACAATAATCAGGTCCTTTAACCGCCCGGTGACAAACAGTTCCCCCGCATACAGGAAACCCAGGTCGCCCGTGCGCAGAAACGGGCCCTCGCCCGTATCTGCCAGAAAAGCGTGGAACGTCTCGGTTGTTTGCTCCGGTTGGTTCCAATATCCCTGCGCCACGCTGGGACCGGATACCCATATCTCGCCCACTTGCTCAGGCAGGCAGCACTGCCCGGTGTGCGGATTGGCAATGACAATTTGTTGATCGGTCAGGGTTTGCCCATTGCCCACCAACAGATAAGCGCTGGCATCATCCTGGCGGGAAATGGGGATCGCCTGGCGCTGCTGCAGCGCGGGCAAATCAAAGGAATGGATGATGGGGAGGGCAGCGGCGTCGCCGCCAGAGACAATGAGCGTGGCCTCCGCCAGCCCGTAGCAAGGGTAAAAAGCGCGCGGCTGGAACCCCGCCGGAGCGAACGTTTCAGCAAAGCGGCGGTGCGTTTCGGCGCGCACGGGTTCTGCCCCATTGAAAGCCACCCGCCAGCGGCTCAAATCCAGGCTGCCCACCTGTTCGGGCGTCACTTTGCGGGCGCAGAGGTCATAGGCAAAATTGGGCCCGCCGCTGGTGGTCGCCTGATAGCGGGAAATAGCCTGTACCCAACGAAAAGGGCGCTGCAAAAAATCGAGGGGCGAGAGAAGGACAACCGGAAAGCCGCCGTAAAAAGGTTCGAGAATGCCGCCAATTAAGCCCATGTCGTGGTAAGGCGGCAGCCAGATGACGCCCACGCTCTCCTCATTCTGATCAAAACAGCGATAAATGTGGGCGAGATTGTGCAGCAGATTGGCATGGCTGAGCATGACGCCTTTGGGTGCGGCGGTGGAACCAGAGGTGTATTGCAGGAAAGCGAGGGTATCGCTGCTAATAGACGGCTCGCGCCAGTCAGCGGCAGAAAGATCGGCGGGTAGATTGTCCGTCGTCAGCCAGGGAATGCGCTGCCATTCGGGATGCTGTCCGCTCCAGAGGTCAGCCAGCATTTTAACGGGGGATGTGGTCAGAATAACCTTGATTTGCGCGTCGGCGATGATGGCTTGCAGCCGCGGCAACAGGCGTGGCGATTGTGGCGGATAGGCGGGGACGGCGATGATGCCGGCATAAATACACCCAAACCAGGCCACGATATATTCTAACTGCGGCGGATAGAGCAAAAGAGCCCGCTCGCCAGCCAGCCCTGAACGCTGCAGCCACGCCGCTACCAGGCGCGCCTGCTCATCCAGTTCGGCATACGTCATATGCCTTTCCTTGCTCTCGCCATCCTCCAGAAAGGTGTAAAGCTGCCTTTGCGGATGGCGCTCTGTCCGCCAACGAGCCAGATCAAGCAGCGTCGGCGCTGCAAAAGGAGACGCCAGATGCGCCATAAAGCCTCCTGCGCTCGCTCTTTTACCACAAGACGAGGTGTGTCATTCAGTTGTGTTGATTTCCCAATTTGGACGAGCCGATGCTCCAGTGAGGCTTGGAAACTTCAATCTGGCATCCGGACGCCCGAGGTTCACTAATGGCTTACAACAGCCCGGCCTTTTCTTTTTGACCAGGCTTTGGTTATCTCTCTGCTGTGGCAGCAACGACTGAGATAAGACTGTATGATAGACAAAGGATTGCTATGTGTCAACCCAGCGCTGATAATGTCCTGTCAAGCATATTTTATAGAATGGTTTGTGTGTCCTGTGTCCGTAAGGTGTACCTACAAAAATAGGTTATGATAAGAACAATTAACAAAAGCTATTGACAAATAACAAAAGTTGACATAATATATTGACATGGATACGCAAAGCACTGCCCCTTCGACTGGCTCCGGACAGGTTCTTGTGCCTCATGATGATTGGTATGGCGTCATTGACCTGGTGACGCAGAGCGTGGACAGCCCGCATAGTAAGCGGGCTTATAGCCGCGCTTTGCTGGATTTTTTGGAATGGTATGAGCGGAATGGCCGGCCTGGTTTTAGTAAGGCGGTGGTCAATGCCTACCGCGAGGAGATGCTGCGCGCGGGCAAAAGCCACAGCAGCATCAACCAGGCGCTGTCGGCCATTCGCAAGTTGGCGACGGAGGCGGCAGACAATGGGCTGGTTCCCCCCACCCTGGCATATGGCGTGGAGCGGGTGAAGGGAGTGAAGCAGGAGGGGGTGCGTGCCGGCAACTGGCTCACCCAATCAGAAGCAGAAAAACTGATCAATACGCCCATTTACCGCTGGCGGCGAGAGGAAATCCCGGCTATGAAAGCCGTCCGCGACCAGGCGGTGCTGGCGGCGCTGGTGGGCACGGGGCTGCGCCGCGCCGAGGCGGCCGCCCTGACCTGGGAGCAAATTCAGCAGCGGGATGGGCGCTGGGCGATTATTGATATGGCCGGCAAGCGGGGACGGGTGCGCTCGGTGGGCGTGCCGCCGTGGGTGAAGGTGGCGCTGGATAGATGGGCGGCGGCGTCCGGCGTGTATGACGGTTGCATCTTCCGCGCCCTGAACAAGGACGGGGGGCTGGCGGGGAAAGTACGCACCAAGGGGGGGGGGCGCACGGACGGCAACTTGACGCCGCAGGCTATTTACAACATTGTGGCGGAACACGCGCTGGCGGCGGGGTATATTAATAGGAACGGGGAGCCGACGATAGCCGCGCACGACTTGCGGCGGACGGCGGCGGCGCTGGCGCTGAAAGGGGGGGCAGACCTGCGCCAGATCCAGCAAATGCTGGGGCATGCCAGCATCACCACGACGGAGCGTTACCTGGAGCCGATGCGCAGTTTGCAGGTGACGGCGGGGGATTTTATCCAGATCGAACTGGCAGCGACAACGAGGGGGTAGTCGCGCCAATAACGGGTTTGGGTAGATGCGCCTACATTTCTGAGCGACGGGCGCCACGAAACATCCCAATATTACATTCAGCATGGTTATACCCTGCCATATAGCACTGGCAACCCCATCATTCGTGAGTACAATAGGGGGCGTTACGTGGTTCTATCTTGTCGGGGTGTGTCAAACGGTGCGCCATGCACGCCGTGGGCGGTATGGCGCGGAAGCTGCCAACAACAGGATTACGGATTTAGGACTGCATAAGAGCCCGTTTGTGCGGGCGTGCCGCGCGCAAGAGAGGCAGGCGCAGGCGGCGCAGTTATTTCTATCTGCATCCGCCCATGTTAGTCAGGGTGCTGTTTTTCGAGGCGCATGAGTCAATTTTAGTTGCCTGGGGTTGGCAGAGTTGCTAATCGGGAGGAAGATCCAGTGAACTTGAGGGTGTTTGCCGGCATTGATGGCTTCCATGAGTTTGCCGCTATCGTTGGATTATCAATGCGCGAGAGAGGGGAATATCTGCGGACGCTGCAGGCTTCTTTCATGCCGTTTCGGGTCACGGCGCATTATGCGCAGCTTATTGCGCAGCAAAGCGCGCCGTACCGGGAGCAGATGCTGAACATTGTCTTGCCGCCGCCGGGGAAGAAACCGTTTGTAGGCCGTTTCGATCCATATGGCAACCGCACCTTTCGCCAGGGGCAAGAGCCATTCATCCAACACAAATATGAAAAGACGCTGCTGCTGCATATAGACGATTACTGCGTGGCCAATTGCCAGTTCTGCTACAAGGTTAACGAGATTCGGTTGGAGCGCACCGCCCCGGCGCAGTCCTATGACAGCAAAGTACAGGCGGCGCAGCGGTACTTGCAGCAGCACCCAGAAATTGACAATGTGCTTTTTACAGGGGGCGATCCGGCAGCCTTCCGGCGCACGGCGGATTTGATTCGCTTGATCCAGGGTTTGCTGGACATGCCTTCTATTCGCACGGTGCGCTTTGCCACTAAAGGGTTGGCTTATGACCCGGAGCGATTTCTCGACGAGGAGCTATTGGCTTTCCTGCGCCAGACCAATGCCATGCCCGGTAAACAGGTACAGGTCATTGCCCAGATCAACCACCCGGCCGAATTAGATGTGTGTGCGCAGCAGGCGATCCGAGGGCTGCAAGCTGCCGGCATCCAGATAAAGGGACAACCCGCCGTGGTCAAAGGGGTCAACGACTCGGTGGAAACGCTGACCCACTTGCAACGCGCTTTCCTGGATAACCAGATTGTTTCTTATTACCTGACGATCTTCATGCCTGTCAGGGGGGTGGAACAATACGCACTGCTGCTGGATGAAGCATTTCGCAACGTGGCTGAATCCAAGCGACATCTGAGCGGGTTGGAGAAAAAGGGCATTGTGCTGGCTTCGCACGATTTTGGCAAGTTTGAAATCGTCGGCTTTTATCCCACCCCAGAGCAGCCGGAGAAAATCATCCTGAAATGGCATCAGGCGGCCATGCCCCAGTACCTGCCCAACTCCCTAAAAGCGCAAATACCGCATCGGCCCGAAGACGTGCTTATTCTTGATTATGTCCCTGGCAGCCTGTATGCCATTGATCACGTCTTTGCTTTCAACGATTTACCCCATTACGATGCCCATGGCCGGTTGGTGGAACCCGCGCCAACCGCGGCAAGGATGTTGGCTGCCATCTGTTAGCCACGGCAGCGCATAGGGAATTCCGCAGACATGCCCGCTCTATCCACCCTGCCCAACTTGATTGCGCTGCTGCGCTGCCGCGCGGAAGAACAGCCTGGCAAAATGGCTTACACTTTCCTCTTTAGCGGCAGACCAGAAAACGAGGTCATCACCTACGCCCAGTTGGACC
>JAGVTM010000467.1 GCA_019136785.1 Chloroflexota bacterium
TGCTGCCTGTGTCCCGCAGCAGCGCGTCAAAGCGGGCAACCAGGGCATCCAGCCGTTCGATTTTGATGACTTCCTGCAAATCGGGCTGCTGGCGCGCGGCAGCGGCAAAGTTTTGCGCCAGGGCAGCCACAAACGGCTCAAACTGCAAATCGGGAATGACCTCAGGCGGGTATCCCTGGGTGATGCGGGTAAAGACCTGGCGCAGCCGCTCCAGGTCAAAGGCGTCGTCTGGGTCAAGCAGCAGCGCCAGTTCTTCGCGGACTATCTCCTCTTTCAGGAAAGCGGTCAGGCTGTCCAGGTAGTAACGGGTCAAGGGGCCCGTTTGGGGGATGGCGGCATAGGCGGCAGCCAACGCCTGCGTAAATGCGGTTAAAAGCGCTTTCTGCTGAGGCTCCGGTTGGAAACGGCGGGCCGCGCGGCCTGCCAGTTTGGACAGAATGGCGGCAATCAAGCCGCCAGCAGCGTCGCCCGCTGCGCCAATCAAAATAGCCTGGATGGTTGCCGGGTCCATAGACACCTCATGGGATAGGATGGATTGATCGTCGCGCCTACTATACAAGGATTGCCCACCGTATGGCAAACCCCGCCTTACCATCCTTATCGCTGTCGCTATCGTTGTCGCTATCGCTATCGAAATTCGATTACGATTAAGGTAGCGCGGTACTTAATCGTGGTGGGTGTCAGCCCCGCCTATGGCGGGGCTGACACCCATTTTCATGGGCAATTTTGGGCGCAGACACGCCCAAAATTGCCCGTCGCCGATGCCGCCGGACGATGCGTCCGCGCCGGACGATGCGTCCGCGCCGGACGATGCGTCCGCGCTCGCTTTGCAGGGCCAGTAGGCGGTTAAAGAGATCACCACGATTTACTGGGGTGTTACCACGAATACGATTACGATTGCGATTGCGATTACGATTGGGATTGGGATTACTTATTCGTTTTGATTTCAGGTAGAATAGGGATTGTCGCGGCGCGTGCGTTTATGGCAGGTTCCAGGAGAAAAAATGTCCCGATTACCTTTGTTAAACCAGGTTCCCCTTTTTGCGGCGTTGACTGATTCTGAATTGACGTTGGTGGAGGCGCTGTGCACCCCTAAAGAGGCCGCGCCCGGCGAGATTATTGTGCGCCAGAATACAACGGGCAGCGAGATGTATATTTTGGCCAACGGGGCGGTGGAGGTCTATATTGAGGGACTGCACGACAAGGTCAAGCGGCCCTTGATTGTGCTGGGCAAGGGTCAGGTGGTAGGCGAAATGGCGCTGATTGACGCGGGCTATCGTTCAGCCTCGGTGCGGGCAACGCAAGAAGGCTGCATTTATTACGTGATTGAGCGGGATAGTTTCGAGGCGCTGTGCCGTTCCCATTTACGCATCGGCTACATTGTGATGCGCAATCTGGCGATAGACCTGGCTTTCAAACTGCGCCATCGCAACTTGACAGAAATGTAGGGTTTTCTATGAGCGGTTCAATCTACTATAAAGTCAGTTACGTGGTTATTGGCAAAGAACATCCCGGGGCCATTATCAGCACGGACGAGCAGCCGCGGGTGGGCGATGACGTGGTTTTTGATGGCAAGGTGTTCCGCGTTTTGGAAGTGGTGGAATTGATGCCGCCGCTGGGGGATTTTGGCTTTCTGCACGCCACCTGTAAATATTTGCGCGAGCAGAAAAAATAGTCAGGCGGCGGCAATGGCTGCCTGGGCCAGTTGGGCGGCTTCGGATAAGCCTGCCGGCATTTCCTCTCCCCCTTTGGCGCTCACCCAATGAATTTGATACTGGCGCAGCCGCTGATCTAACAACTGCCATAAATCGCTATTGGCAATAGGCTGACCATCTTTCTTCTGCCAGTTGCGCCTGCGCCAGCCGTTGATCCACAGCGTCGCCCCCTGGAAGAGATAATCAGACGTGGTGAAAACGTGGACGCTGGCCCCAGGCGGCAACAACGCCAGCCCCTCAATCACGCCCAGCAGTTCCATGCGGTTGTTGGTGGTACGCGGCGCCGAACCGCTCAACTGCCGCGTTTCCTCGTCTCTCTGCAGCACTACACCCCACCCGCCGGGGCCTGGGTTGCCTTTACAGGAGGCGCGCACGTACAAGCGCGGCGTGTGTGGGTCTACCACCGGGGCGGGGGTGATGGACAGGCGGGCCTGGCGCGCCAGGTCGTCCACGCGCTCGTTGAGGGGATTGCCGGCATGTCCCCGCACCCAATGCCACTCAATCTCATGCGTCTGCGTCAAGGGCCACAACTGCTGCCATAAATCGGCATTGGGCACAGGCTTGCTCTTGCCGCGCACCCAGTTTTTGGCGGCCCAGGTGGCAATCCATTCGGTGATTCCCCGCCGCAAATATTCGGAATCGGTGTACAATTCCACCTGACACGGGCGCTTTAAGGCTTGCAAGGCAGCAATGGCGGCTTGCAGTTCCATGCGGTTGTTGGTCGTCTGCGGGTCGTGCCCGGTCAACGTCTTCTCGTGTTCGCCAAAGCGCAAAATGGCTGCCCACCCGCCAATGCCCGGATTCGGGTCAGCCCCGCCGTCGGAATAGATAATGACTTTGTCTCGCGTCTCACTCATCATAAAAGAATCGCCAATGCGCCCCTACCGGAGGCCATCATGAATTACGCTGATTACGCACACATTCTATTTGAAAAACGGGAACATGGCATCTTGTGGGTGACACTGAACCGGCCCGAGGTGCTGAACGCGGCGGACGCGCGTTTGCATACGGAACTGGTGGCTCTGTGGCAGACGATTGACGCCGATCCTGACGTCACGGTGGCCGTCATCACGGGGGCGGGGCGCGCCTTTTCGGCGGGGGGCGACTTGCAGATGGTGGAAGACGCTTATCAAAACTACGCCGAGGTGACGCGCATCCTGGAGGAGGCGCGCGACCTGGTGTACAACATGCTGCGCTGCCAAAAGCCCATCATTTCAGCCATCAACGGGGCGGCGGTGGGGGCGGGATTGGTGGTGGCGCTGCTGGCGGATGTGAGCATTGCCGGCAAAAGCGCCCGCCTGGCAGATGGGCACGTGCGCATGGGGGTGGCTGCCGGCGATCACGCCGCCATCATCTGGCCCCTGCTGTGCGGCATGGCGAAAGCTAAATATTACCTGATGACGAGCGATTTTGTCAGCGGTGAAGCCGCAGAACAAATGGGGCTGGTCAGCCTGTGCGTAGCTGACGAGGCGCTGCTCGATAAGGCTATGGCTGTAGCCGTTAATCTGGCTACGGGCCCGCGGCAGGCAATCAAATACACCAAACGCGCCCTAAACCAATGGCTGTGGCAGGCTGCGCCTATCTTTGACCACTCCCTGGCGTTGGAAATGCTGGGATTCTTTTCAGAAGATATGATGGAAGGGGTAGCCAGTCTGCGCCAGAAACGCCCGCCGCGTTTCCCGACAAACGAATAGCGCCGCCCATTTTTTATCACAGATGACGCAGATGTGGCATCATTGTAGCCTGATTTCCCAAAATCGGGGGGGCGATTTTGGAAAATCACCCTACTTTGTCAGTTTGGGAAAAAGAACGGAGCCAGGGTGAATGGGCGCGCCGGCTTGGAGTGCGCCCCAGGTAGTCATCTGTTCCCAATTCCCACTCAGGGAGACGTTAAGCTGCGCGGCCAGGGCGGCGGCGGCGTCTGGCAGGAAAGGCTGGCAGAGGTAGGCTATCAGGCGCAAGGTTTCTGCCAGGTTGTAGAGGACGGCGGCGAGAATGCCGGCAGCTTCTCCATCCCCTTGTTTACGCCGTTTCGCCAGCGTCCACGGTTCCATCTCATCCACGTACCGGTTAGCCGCCGCCGCCAGTCCCCAGATGGCTTCCAGCGCGTCGTGCGGTCGGAACTGTTCCATGGCGGCGGTGACGGATGCCGGCAAGGATTGCGCCGCCGCCAGCAAACGCGCCTCAGCCGCCGTATGACGGGCAGGGTCAGGCGCAGGAATACGACCATGCTCATACCGCTGCACCATGTGTACTACGCGGTTGAGCAAATTGCCTAGATGGTCAGCCAGGTCGCTGTTGTGCGCCTGCACAAAGCGCGTCAGCGTGAAATCCCCATCATCCGTAGCCCGAATTTCGCGCAGCAGATAATAGCGCAGGCTGTCTATGCCGTACTGTTCCGCCAGCGCCACAGGATCAATTGCGTTCCCCAAACTCTTGCTGATCTTCTGCCCCTCCACGTTGACGTAACCATGCACAAAAATGGTCGTGGGCAGGGGCACGCCTGCGCTGAGCAGCATGGCGGGCCAATAGACGGCATGAAAACGGATAATGCCTTTGCCAATCACATGGATGCGATCCGGGCAATCCTGCCAGCGGCGGCGATACCGTTCACCTTCTGTGGCATAATCCAGCGCCGTAATGTAATTGCCCAGGGCGTCGAACCAGACGTACATCACCTGCGTGGGATCGTCGGGCACGGGCACGCCCCAGCCGCGGGCGCGGCTAACGCTGCGAGAGATGCTGAAATCCTGTAGCCCCTGGCGGATAAAACTGAGCACTTCATTCTGGCGGCGAGCCGGCTCAATGCGCAGTTGGCCCGATTCAATCAGCGCCAGCAGTTGATCCTGGTAGCGCGAAAGGCGAAAGAAGTAGTTCTCTTCCTCGACCCATTCTGGCGGCGTCAAGTGTTCCGGGCAAAGCCCCTGCCACAGTTCATCTTCGGCATAGAAAGTCTCGCAGCCTACGCAGTACAAACCACCATAGCTGCGTTTGTAGATGTCGCCGCGGTCGGCGCAGGCGCGCCACAGGCGCGTCACGCCTGCCAGATGGCGCGCATCCACGCTGGTGCGAATAAAATCGTCAAACGAAAGATTTAATGCCTGCCGTAGCTGGTAAAAAGCCGCCGCGTTGCGATCCACCAACGCCTGTGTAGGAATACCCTCGGCGGCGGCAACCTGTACATTCTTGAGGCTGTTCTCATCCGTGCCCGTCAAAAACCAGACATCCCGCCCGCGCAGCCGCTGGAAGCGCGCCAGCGCATCCGTCAGCACAATTTCCAGGGCAAAGCCCAAATGCGGGCGGGCATTAACATAAGGAATAGCCGTCGTAATCGTCCACGGCGCAGCATCGTTCATACCCACCTCCTCTTGACTGTTTTCCGTTACCTGTTGCCTGTTTTCTGTTGCGGTAGCGCTGCACTTGATCGTGGTGGGTGTCAGCCCCGCCTGCGGCGGGGCTGACACCCATTTTGTGGGCAATTTTGGGCGCAGACGCGCCCAAAATTGCCCGGCGCCGATGCTGTCGGACGATGCGTCCGCTTTGCCTGTTTTATGGAACCGATATATTGAGGGTTTGCTGCGAGAGAATCAGGGATCCATTAACACCCTTGTACAAGATGATGGGAGCAACATTCTGGCGCTATTTTAAGTTGCCACGTATCTACTGGCCGTGAAAACTCAGAGGATATCAAGATTCCCTGGTTTTCTGTGCGAACTGCGCGCCTTGACGGTGAAATCCCAAAGAGTACCGTTGTCGAAAAAAAGTCCGCTAACGATGTCCCTGGCGTTCTAGCTTAAACGACAGGGCGGGGGTGGCGGAAGAGAAGGCGAGGGATGGAAATGCCCAAAGCCAGGGCGCCGAGGAGGAGGGCGGTGTGGATGGCGTTGATGCCGGCATCCACCAACACCCCACTCCCCTCCCCTGCCGCCGCCGTCGTCACCCGCAAAATCCCCATCATTGTCTGGAAAGCAAACACCCCCGGCACCATGGGGATCACCCCCGGCACCGTAAACACAAAAGTGGGTTTGTGCAGCCGCTGCGCCAGCACATTCCCCAGCACCCCCACCACCGCCGCCCCCACCAGCGTGGCCCCCTCCAGGGACACGCCCCATTGCAGCAGCAGCGCCCGCGCGCTGTGCCCAACCGCACCTGTTAAAAACGCCCCCGGCAAATCCCGCCGCGGCACGCTAAACAACATGGCAAACCCCACCGCCGCCACCCCCGCCCAAAACCCATCCTGCACCAACGCCCAAACCGCCATCTTCTTCCTTCTCCCTTCTGCCTTCTTCCTTCTCCCTTCTTCCTTCTTCACACCCCCATCAACCACATCGCCAGCAGCAGCCCCAGGGCAATTGCCAGGGAAACCAGGCTGCCCGCCAAACCCCGCGCCAGCCCGGTCACCAGGTGACCTTCCAGTAAATCCTGGGCGGCGGTGATCAAGGGCGCGCCAGGCACCAGCAGCAGCACGCTGGCAGCCAGGGCTAACTGCGGCTGCGCGCCCCAGGAAAAGAGGGTGGGCAGGCTGGCCAGAATGCCGGCAGCAAACGCCGTCGCCGCCGTCACCAGAAATGGATTAAAAAATCGCCTGTCCAGCTCCTGCCGCACCCACATCGCCGCCGCGGAAGCCCCAAACGTCGCGCCAAAAATCGCCCAATCCGCGCCAAAAAGCCGGCTGAGCGCGGCGCAAGCCAGCCCCACCATCCCCACCACCAGCCAGCGGTTGTAGGGCAGCGGCATCTGATCAATCCGCGCCAACTCCGCCCGCACCTGATGCCGATCCAGCGCTTCCGCCGTCACGCGGCGGCTGAGGGCGTTAATCTCCGCCGCCACGCTCATGTTCACGCCCATCCGTTTGACGCGCCTGATCTTGGTGCGAAACTCCTGCCCGCTGCTGGTGGTCAGCACAATCCCGTTGGGCGATACCAGGATGTCCAACCAGTCGCAGCCCAGGCCCGTACCTAGATGGTGTACCGTTTCTTCCACCCGCTGCGTGCGCGCCCCGTGCTGCAACAACATTTGTCCCGCCCAGAGGGACAAATCAATCACATCTCGTAATTCGGCATAAGGCAGCGCCGGTTTGGGCGGCTGTCCCGTCTGCGTTTCTGTCATGGGTATACCCTTCTTGTGGAGCAGGATAGTTATTTCTGCGCAATGTAGACGTGCCACTCGTCCGCGTCGTACAGCGGCAGCCCATCCCAGGCAGGATAAACCTGGACACTGGCAAAGCCTGCCTGGCGCATCATCTGTTCCATTTCCGCCGCCGCATACGTCTGGTCGCACAAGATAATTTCGTCCAACTCGCCCGTTTCCAGGTGCAGTATTTGGAACCGCTCCAGGGAAGCGCGGCTGGCTTCGTCCCAAAAGCGCTCGCCCAGGTGTAAGAATGGGGCATTGCCCCACAGCCCTTGATCATCCGTAAACCACCAGGCGCTGCCCTGCTTATCTACTTTGTCCTGGTTCAACAACTCCACGCACAGCCTGCCGCCTGGTCGCAGCGCCTGGGCGACGGTTTGCAGCAGCCGCTGCGCCTGTTCGCGCGGAAAAACGGCCAACTGCCCATATAGAAAAAGCGCGGCGTCATACAGCGTTCCGTCATTTTGCCAGGCAGTGACGTCCTGCTCCACAAAGCGGCAGCGTTCGCTGACGCCGCCGGATTCCGCCAGAGCGACGGCGTAAGCAACGGCTGCCGGGCTGAAGTCAATGCCCAACACCTGGCAGCCGCGCTGCGCCAGTTCTACCGCGTATAAACCTGGCCCACAAGTCATGTCCAGCACGTGTTGTCCCGGCTGCAACCCCAACTGCGACCACAGCCAGGCCACCTGTTGTTCACGCTCGGCAACCACGCGCGAAGCTGCCCCATGCGACTCGTCCAGATGCTCGCGCAGCATCCGCTGCGAAAAGTCCGGGTTGTTCCAGGGCAGATTGCCGCCGCCCTGCCACAAGAGAGGTCGCTCTGGACGATGATACAGCCGCCACAAAGCCTGCGCCAATGCTTTTTCAGTCTCGTTTGCGCTCATGTTCCAGCCGTGAATATAAAAAGCCCCTGGCCTGCATAAGCGCCAGGGGCTTTGTGTCATCCATGTGTACGGCGTGGTTAGCCGCCGACCACCAGTGTGCCCACGCTGCGCAGCAGATCTGCCACGGTGTCGTTCATCAAGCCAAAGTAGCCGGAAGGGGCCACGCCAATCCAGACGATAAAGAGAACAAAGACCAGGAAGATAGCCAGTTCGCGGCGGTTAACGTCGCGCAGCTTCTTGTTGGCGGGATTGTCCAGTGGGCCCATAAAGACGCGCTGGAACATCCACAGGAGGTAAACGGCAGCCAGGATCACGCCTGTGGTGGCAAATGCCGTGTAAATCCAGGCGTTGGGGCCCAACGACTGCGTCGCGCCCATGGATCCAAGTAAGATGGTGAACTCACCCACAAAACCATTCAGACCAGGCAGCCCCATGCTAGAGAGGACGACAATAAGCGAGAGGGCGCTATAAACGGGCATGATGCGCCACAGACCGCCGAACTCTTCAATCTGGCGCGTGTGGCGCTGTTCGTAGATGA
>JAGVTM010000074.1 GCA_019136785.1 Chloroflexota bacterium
CCTGGCGGAAGTTCTTAGCCACCGCAATGCCCGTCACCGTTTCCTGAACGTTGCTGTTCACGTTCGCCAGCGCTCGCTGCGCCCGCAGCGTCGTCTGCCGGGCAATATGGCGGAAACTGAGGGCGGCGATAATAACCAGCGGCGCAATTGCCAGCGTCATCACCGTCAGGCGCACATTGATAGACAACAGCACCCCCACCACGATCACCACAATTAACATCTCGCTAATCAGGTTCAGCGTCAAGGTGACCACGGAGGCAAACGATTGCGTGTCCGAAGTGACGCGGCTGACAATCTTGCCCGAAGGAAATTCGTCGTAAAACGACATATCCCGCGCCATCACCGCGCCAAAAGCATCCTGGCGCAGCTTGAGCACAATGCTGCCCACCACACGGGCCGTATGCCATTGACGGGCATAGTTAAACGTCCAGGACAGCGCGCCAAACACCAGAAAAGCCAGCAGCAGCCAGCCGGCGCTGCCCAGGCTGGCAGTCGCCCCCAGCGTGTCAATCATGCGCCCGATGAGGATAGGCAGGGCGGTGGTCATAATGGCGTTGAGAAAGATGACGCCAGCCACGCCTAGCATGACCCGTCGGTGTGGGCCAAAGTAAGCGACAATGCGCCGCAGCAAATCGCGGTCGTTGTACGAACGGTCATACCCTTCGGCCTCCAGGCCATCCATGATAAAGCCCATAAGTCAACCCCTTCAAAAATAGTTTGTCGTAGGGTGGGTTGGCAACCCGCCCATGCTTCAAAAATAGCCTCACACTGTAGGACAAACTGTTAGTTTGTCCGCGCAAACTGTTACGTCATTTTGCGGTTGGCGAGCATTAACCAGCCGCCGGAGAGCAGACCGCCGCCAATAGCAATAGTCAATGCCGGGCGGACGCCCAGGCTGCTGCCCAGGAAGCCGCCAACCAGCAGCCCTAATGCCGTCGTTGTGCCCACCAGGAATTGAAAACTGGCGCTGACGCGCCCCAACAACTGATCGGGCGTGGACATCTGGCGCAGGCTGACTTCGCCAATAAAGTAGATGGACAGCCAGAAATCGCCCACCAGCTGCATTGCCAACAAGAGCAAGAAAGCGACGGTTCCTGGCCCGCGCGCCAGTAAAAGCAGCAACCCCGTCAGGTTATTTAGCAGCAGCGACCAGGCTAAGGTGTTGGCAACGCCCAGTCGCCGCGACAACCGCCCGGCCACCAACGCCCCCATAAAAGCGCCCACGCCGCCGCTGCCCACCAGCGCCCCCAGCGCGACGGGCGTCATGCCCAGTTCGCGCAGCACGAACAGCGCATAAAGCGGCCCGAAGAAACTGCCAAAGAAACTACGGATAGCAAAGCTGACGGTGACGGGACGTAAGATGGGATGCCCCAACAACTGCTGCCAGCCAGCGCGGACATCCTGCCATATAGTAAGCCAACTGCTGCCATCCTCTGCCGCCGGCGCTGGCGGCGCTTCAACGGTGCGGATGCGGCTGATGGACAGGCCGGAGATTAGAAAGGTAAGCGCATCCAGCAGCACGGTCACCGGGGCAGACAAAATCTGTACCAGGAACCCGCCGAGGGCAGGCGCGCCCATTTCGGCCACGGAACTGCTGGCAGCCAGCTTGCTGTTGGCTTCCAGCAGGCGGTCGCGGCTGACGAGCGTGGGTAAATAGGCGTGATAGGCTACGTCGAAAAGAAGGGTGAGCGCACCCACGGTAAAGCCAATCAGGTAGAGATGCGTTATGCGCAGAAGGTGCAGCCAGGCCAGCAGCGGCGGCAGCAGTAAGAGGCCACAGCGGGCCAGGTCAGCCACAATCAACACCGGGCGGCGGGGCATCCGGTCTATGGAAATGCCGGCAAACAACCCCAACAACAACACAGGCGCCGATTCCGCTGCTGCCAGCAATCCCATCTGCGCTGGCGTCGCTTCCAGGTCAAGAATAGCCAGCAGCCCCAACGCGCCCAACAGCGAGCCGAAAACAGAAACGGTCTGCCCCACCCACAGCCGCATGAAGTCAGGCTGCTGCCGCAGACTCCGCGTCACGCTTGCGTTTCCAGCGATACAACATCGCGGCGCTTCACATCATAGCGCAGGAAGATGCGGCGGTATAGTTCCGAGGTGCGCAGCAGTTCGGCGTGCGTGCCTTGCGCGGCAACGCGCTCCTGTTCCAGCACGATCACCTGGTCGGCGCGGCGAATCTGGGAGAGGCGATGGGTGATGAGCAGCGTTGTCCGCCCGCGCAGCACGCGGTTAATGGCCGTCTGAATCTTGTCTTCGGTGGCGCTGTCAATAGCGCTGGTGGCGTCATCCAGAATGAGGATACGTGGATCGGTGAGCAGGGCGCGGGCAATCGCCAGCCGCTGCCGCTGCCCGCCGGATAAGGTGACGCCCCGCTCGCCAATGACCGTGTCATAGCCGTCCTGAAAGCCCGTGATGAATTCGTGCGCCTGGGCTTCCCGCGCCGCTGCTTCGATAGTCTCCTGGTTGGCGCGAGGCCCGAGGCCAAAGCCAACGTTTTCGGCAATAGAACGGGAAAAGAGAAAAATGTCCTGCTCAATCGCGGAGATCTGCGAGCGCAGGGCGTCCAGATTCCAATCGCGCACGTCTACGCCGTCAATGGCGATCCGTCCACTGCTGACGTCATAGGTGCGGTTGACCAGTTTGGTCAGCGTGCTCTTGCCTGATCCGGTCTGGCCCACAATGGCGATTGTCTGCCCAGGGGCGGCGCGGAAAGAGACATTTTGTAGCACGGGTTTGTTCCCATAGGCGAAGGAGACGTTGTCAAAGATAAGCTCTCCCTGCATTGGCTCCTTATAACCTGCTTCGTTTTCATCCAGTTCTGTCTCTTGCTTGATTAAGAAGAGGATACGTTCGGCTCCAGCCAATCCTAACTGCACCAGGGAGAAGGTGAAGATGGAGATAAAGGTGGGGAAGCGCAGGGCGAACATGAGGCCAATAAAGGTGACGAGTTGACCGACGTTGATCGCGCCGCGCGACAGCAGCAGCAAACCATGTACCAGGGCGGCGGAAAGGGCAAAACCAAGCAGCAGCGGCGGCAGGTAGCGTGCCTGAATCTGGCCTTCTTTGACGAAGGCGTCCCGAAAAGCGCCGGCGCTTTGCGTGAACTTCTCCATCTCTTGTTCTTCCTGGGCGGTGGATTTAACGACTTCAATGCCGGCAATTGCCTCCGCCAGCCCCGCATTCATCACCCCGTACCGGTAGCGCATTTGCCCCGCCACTGGATTCAACTGATCCATGTACCGCTTCAACGCTGCGTAGAAAACAACCGCATACAATGCCGGCACCAGCAGCAGTTCCAACCGCAGCGAGGCGATAAAAGCCAGCGGCATCACCAGCCCCATGGTGGAGTCGAAAATAAGGTAGATGCCAGGCGTAATCATCGCATTTAGCTGGCGCACATCGTCCGTGGCCCGCGCCATCACGTCCCCCACCCGCTGCCGGTTGTGGAACGTCTGGCTCTTGCCCAGCAGGCTCAAATACAACTCGTCGCGCGTGTTCCGCTCCAGCCGGTTCCCCAGCACTTCGCTGCACCAACTGCCAATCAGGTCGCTGACGCCGCGCCCGATGACGATCAGCAGCAGCAGCCCAACCACACGCAGTAACTGCGCCAGGCTGCCGTCTTCCGCCAGAGCCACGTTGAAAGCATTCCCAACTTGCACGCGAATGGAGGCATTCATGAAGTTGGCGAAAGCAATCGTCGTAATGAAGCTGAACAGGAACAGTTTGTAGCGCCCCAGGTGAGACAAAATCCAACGCACCGGTCCCGACTGATTGTAGCTGTATTCGTTTTCGATGCGAAACTCACGTTTGCCTTTCATATGCCTCCAGACGACCAGAAACCGGGCTTGTTTGCCGTCCGCGATTTGGACATAGCTGCGCTCAGTTTCTTCAGCCCATTGAATCAGGCCAGCACAATGCCCGCCAATTTTAGCACATTTGCTCTATTAGCAAAAAGGGAACTCACGCCCGTACGCCCGTTGCCGCGCCGCCGAAGGCGGCGATGGCCTGTTGAAGGCAACACAAGGCTTCGCCAAGTTCGGCCCACGAGAGGGTCAATTGTTACACAAAAAGCCCCCTTCCTTTGCAAAAAAGGGGCTGGGGGTCAAAGCCCCCTTCCCCCTGGGGAAAGGGGGTTGGGGGATGGGGGACTCTTGGACCTCAATCAGCTCTTACCCCAATGCCGCGCAATTATCAGACGGCGCGTCCTGTCCAGGGGCCAACACCGCTAATACGCTCTATCTGCGTGCGCATAATGTAGCCGGCGGGTGGGTTATCCATAGGCGGGAACTTGACGTTGGGCCCCAGATAAACATGAGCCAGCCGCTGCAGCAGTTCTGGCGCGCCGCCTTCTTCGATGCGGGCTGTACCATAGATGACCAGGTATTCAGCCAACCCCATGGCGCTGCGGGAACTGCTTTCAAAAGTAATAGCCACCCGGCCATCCTGCTGGATATTACGTACTTTGTGACTGGCAAACAAATGGGCGGTGACAATGTCATTGCCGTCCACACCTGCCCAAACAAGGGTGACTTGTGGACTGCCGTCTGCGTTAAGGGTGACGAGATGGGCATGCGCCCCAGATTCGATCAAGGCGCGGGCTGAGTCGGGTAGGTTCATAAGGGTTCTTCTCCTGATGTGATTGGTTGGATAGGTGCTTCAAGTTAGCACAAACAGGGCAAAATGCAAATAGTCGCAAACAAAAAGGGCCTTCTCCACAGTGGGAGAAGGCCCTGAAAGCCTCTCAATAGAGAGGCAGAGCGGACAAAAGTCTCGAATGGGAACAGGTTGGTGTTAAGGCTCTAGCCGTCTGCGGCTCGTTATTGAGAGGCGGCGTCTCAGGGTTCCCGATAGGGACGGGTAAACTGCTTACTGATTATGCAGCGAGAGCGTGTAAGCCACCAGGTCGGTGATGTCTTTGGCGCTCAGTTCGTTGCCATAATTCTGGTACATCACGCCTGCGGCGAAACCCTCGACCACGTAGGCGTCAGGCTCGGTGATGGATTGGCGAATGTACTGCTCGGCGGACATGCCAGAAACGCGCGTCGCCGCCCTATCAGCCAGGCCAAATTGAGATGGCCCAACAATGACGGTGTCGGGTTCCAGCGAATGGCAGGTAATACAGCCAGGCGCGCTGGCTGGCCCGATAGTGGGGGATGTGAACAGTTCTTCGCCACGTTGGGCGTCGCCGCCCGACGTGCTGGCGGAACTGTCATCCGCGTCTCCGCCGCCGCAAGCTGTCAGGCCCACAGCCAGCAGGAGTAACAGGATGAGAAATAGTTTGCGCATATGCAAAACCTCCATGAGTGGATAATGCGCCGCCTGCGTTTCAAGAATAGGCGGCGTTATCCGTGGCAGGCGGGATGCCGGCAGTTTTGCGCTGCCGGCATCCCGCCCAAAAGACTACCACAGCTTAAATCCAGGCGACGTGGAAGCAATGTCGCGGATCAGAGCAAACAACACAGGCCCATAGGCGACCAGGATCAAGGCCACTGTGCCCACCAGCCACGGCTTCCAGGAATCAAGCCAGGCAGGCGCAGGCGTGGGATCCAGCGGTTCGGCTACGGGCATTTCAATCGGCTTTTCCAGCTTGCGGGCGAAGAAAACCGTGCCAATCACGTTTACGTAGACCAGAATCCCGCTGACCGCCAGGAACATGGCCCCAATAAAGGCTTCTGTCAGGAATGGCGCCCATTCTGGCTGTAAATAAGGGGCGACGCCCAGCATACTGCGGCGCGGCACGCTGAAGATGAGGCCCACGATGTGCAGCCCATTGCTCATCAGCAGCATCCCCACAAACCAGGCCCACGCCTGCCACAGCCCTACCTTGCGGCTCCAAAGCTGCCGTCCGGATAGTTTGGGCAGCAACCAGTACAGAATGCCGAAGAAGGAAAGGGTCACGGCGGAGCCCAGGGTCAGGTGGAAGTGGCCCGGCACCCACATGGTGTTGTGGACTGCCAGATTAACGTTGTAGGAGGCGTTAATCAAGCCGCCGATGCCGCCAAAGACAAACAGGATCATCGCCAGATTTTGGGCGGCGTAAGAGGGATCGCCCCAGGGGAGTTTGCCAATCCAGCCAATCAGCCCCTTGCCGCCGCGGGCGCGGGCGCCCGTTTCCAGGGAGGCGACCACGGTAAAGGCGGTGATCAGGCTGGGGATGAACAGGGAAAAGGTGAGGACGGCATGCAGCACTTTCCAGCCGGCGGGCACGCCAGGGTCGGTGAATTGATGGTGCAGGCCCACGGGAACGGACAAAGCCAGGAACAGCCAGAAGACGAGACGGGCCAGCGGTTCGCTGAAAAGCTTGCCGCCCGCCTGCTTGGGCAACATGCCGTACCAGGAGACATATGCCGGCAAAAGCCAGAAATAGACCAGCGGATGGCCAAAGAACCAGAAAAAGGTGCGGGATAGTTGAGGGTCAATCCCCTCAACCCATCCCAACGACCAGGGAATGATCAAGAATAGGATTTCCGCCGCCACGCCCAGCGTCGCAATTTGCCACATAACCATGGTAATCAGCGAAGCCAGCGCAATAAACGGCGTGCGCGCCCCCGGATTATCCTTCCGCCATGCCCCATAGGTAAAATAGAGACCATAGCCCACGATCCAGGAGCCAACGACCACCAGAGTCAACCCCAAATAAAAGAACGTGTCGGCTTGCAATGGTGGATAGAACGTGTAGAGAACGGACGCCTTGTTGCCCAGCAGCGGCACAGCAGCGGATACCAGCCCCAGCGTCATGACGATCAAAGCAGCCGTATTGAGCCTGGGATAACGCAGTTCCCGGTTCCAACTGCGGGAAACCGTAAACACAAAAAAGCCGGTGATGAAAAAGGTTGTCCACACCAGGGCGTTCAAAACGCCGTGCAGCGAGAGTCCCTGATAATAGCTCTGAATGCCAATGTTGTTCAGCGCGGGATACAAGTTAATCCCGACGTGCTCCATTTTTTGCAGCGGCCCAAAGGCGCCGCCAATAAACAGCGCCGTCAGGGCGATGCCGATATGCCAGGATGTCAGCCTGTTTTCGCGGGCGAATTTCATCATTTTTCCTCCTGAGTTTACCCTTCAACAATCAACTGACCATACATGGATTGATGGCCCACGCCACAATATTCATGGCACATAAAGAGATAGGTGCCCGGTTTGTCAAAGGTCGCCGTCAGCTTCGATACCTGCCCTGGCAGCACCATCATGTTAATGTTTGTGCCTTGCAGTTTGAAGCCATGCTGCACGTCGCGGCTGGTCATGTAGAACGTAACCGTGCTGCCCTGGGGAATACGGATTTCGCGCGGGCTGAATGACCAGGCTTGCGACAGAATGTAGGCTTCATATCTGCCTGGCGCCAGTTCGCGCAGACCCGGCTCGCCAAAGAGGTTCCCTGGCGTGGCGACCAGGCGTGGGTCAACACGTTGTTCAGGCACGGGCACCTGAACGCCATAAGCAATACTGCTGGTGGCCACAGCCGCCGCAAAAATAACCAACAACAGGGAACTAAGAATAATCCAGAATTTCTCGTAGCGATTAATGTGCATAACGCATCCCTCCTTAACTTGTTGATTGTACCGTTAGCCAGCTTACTGCGTTGCCCCTCTGGTCACGACTTGCAGATAGGCGTTGCCCCATAGGGCAATGATCAGCAGCAAGAAGAGGCCTAACAAGACCAGAGTCCCGACTGGCGCCTCATAATTGCCTTCAAACAGCTTCTTTAACCAGTTCATTACATCCTCCTTCGAAAATAACTTGTAGGGCGGGTTGGCAACCCGCCCATTCGACAAGCTCAGAGCTTGCCCTGAGCCTGCCGAAGGGACAGGGCTTCAAAAACAATCTCACGCGGAGACGCTGACGCCGCTTGGCGGCGCGAACGCAGAGAAAAAATTCGTTAAATTCGTGGAATTCGTGGCTAAAATTTTCATCCATTCCTTCGACAAGCTCAGAGCTTGTCCTGCCAATCCAGGGAACAACGTGGTTAACGCAGCAGGCGGCGGACATCTTCGGCGATGTCGGCTGCCGGCATGTCAAACGGAAAGACGAGACGCACATACCCGTCCCGATCAATCGCCGTCACCGAAGCGGTGTGGTCCACCAGATACCCCGTGGCAGGCGTCCCTTCGTGCTTCTCAAAGAAGATGCCGTAACCCGTGGCCACGGCGCTAATGTCCTCCAGATCGCCGCTCAGACCAATAAAAGTGGGGTCAAAGCCTTGCATATAGGCAGCCAGGTGTTGCGGCGTATCTCGCT
>JAGVTM010000641.1 GCA_019136785.1 Chloroflexota bacterium
CAAGCAAAATGAGAATTACGGCCTTTATGTGTGCAAAGGAGAAGCATATGACCAGACCAGCGTTTGCCGCTTATCGCGCCCATGTTAACCAAATCATCGCGGCAGCCATCGCGGTAGCCCAGCCGGAACCCATTATCCGCCGCTGGCTGCGGCGAGAAGGGCAGTTTCTGCTGCTGCCAGATTTTACCTATTCATTGGCATCCGGGCGATTGTTCATCGTCAGCGTGGGCAAGGCGGCTATAGCTATGGCGCAGGCGGCGGCGAATGTCCTGGGGCCCTATGCCGGCAGCAGCCATACACCCCTGGGTATCGTCATCAGCAAGCCCACGACCGCCGACCTGCCATCTGCGTATGCGTATTATCAGGGTGGACACCCTATCCCGTCCATACACAGCGTGCGCGCGGCGCAGGCTGTGGCGCGATTTTTGTCTGCAACGCAGCCAGGGGATCTGGTTTTGTGCCTCATCTCTGGCGGCAGTTCCGCTTTACTCACTAACCCGGCGGTACCGCTGGCGACCTGGCAAGCGCTCAATCAGGCGCTGCTGTTGAGCGGCTGCGCTATCCACGAGATCAACCTGATCCGGCAGCACCTGGACCCCATTAAGGGCGGCGGGCTGGCGGCGATGGCAGCGCCAGCAGCCTGCGTGACGCTCATTCTCAGCGACGTCATCGGCAATCCCATGGGCCTGATTGGCAGCGGGCCCACCGTGCCAACGCCACGTCACAGGCAGAAAGCCCTGGCTGTCCTGGAACAATCGGGCGCGCTGCAGCGAATGGATCCGGCAGCCGCAGCGGACGTGATAGCCCACATCCAGATAGAAACGCCAGCGGCAACTGCGCGCACGGCGTCCCCGCCGCTTTATAACCATATCGTAGGCGACATTAACCTGGCGGCGCAGGCAGCTTGCCAGGCAGCCCAGGCTATCGGGTTTACAGCGCAGACGCTCACCACACACCTGGAAGGAGAAGCCCGCGAGGCCGGCAAGTTTGCGGCAGCTGTGGCTAAAAGCGCCGGGGACTATCACTGTTGGGTCCTGGGCGGGGAGACAACGGTCACGGTGAACGGCAGCGGCGTGGGAGGACGCAATCAGGAACTGGCGCTGGCGGCAGCTATCTCGCTAGAAGGTTGGGACGAACGGGTGGTAGCCAGCGCCGCGACCGACGCTGAAGATGGGCCGACCGAGGTCGCCGGGGCTATGGTCACAGGGGAGACCCTGGCAGCAGCAAGGGAGCTAGGCGTGGATGGGCGGGCCTATCTGGCAAACAACGACAGTTATCACTTTTTCCAGACATTGGGGGATGGGCACATCTGGGCAGACCGGGGCAGCAACGTCAACGACCTGACCCTGGCGCTGGCTTATGCTGCCGCTGGGCTGAGAGCAGCGCAATAAGGGGAGATGGGTTCACTCTGGGCAGAGTGAACCCATCACTCGTTGGCGCTAAGGTTCGGTAATCATGCGGCTGTAGGCTTCGCCCGTGGCGGAGTATTTGCCGGCTTGCAGGTTGGCAAATGCAGCCTGATTGACCATGCGGAACAACCCGGTACTGTCAATGTTGCGGGGTACGTCATTGTAGTTGACGTAAGCGAAGAAGTAACGGCTCCAGAAGAAAGAGATGAAATCAAACTCATAGGCGCGCCCCAGGTCAACGACGTTCTGGATAAAGCGGATGTCTAACGGCTGCCAGAAGCTATATGGGTCGCGGGCGTAGTACTCACCCAGGGACACATCACCCAACGGGCGGGACAGTTCGTCAGCTGTGGCCTTGTAGAGCCAGGTTTCGCCAACGACCAGGCGCTTGCCGGCATCTCTGGACATCTGCGCCAGTTCGGCGGCAATTTGCAGTTGATTTCCGCCGCTGCCTGTAACCGGATAGATGTGAATGTTGATAAAGTCTACAGAGGTTTCCTGAATGTAGCGCTCAATATAAACCCGGTCTTCCCAGGTGCCGTTGCCCGCGCCATACAGAATGCCGTTGGAGCGATCTAGACTGTTCAGCGTGTCATTCACGAAGTTCACAAAGTCATCTACGCTCATGCGCACGCCTGTCAGGGCCACTTCTGTGTTGGGTTCGTGGGTAAGCGACAGGTAGTCGGGGCGAATTTCGGAAGCAATGGTCAAAACCATGTCTTTACGCTGCTGAAAGTAGGTCTCTTTGGTCAAGCCTTGATAGTTGACTTCCACGTTGGAGAACTGCGTGCCGGCAAAGACGGGGCTGGTTTCAATGAGCACCTTAAAGCCACGTTGATGCGCCTCTTGCACGACCTGCTGGTAAAATGCCAGATATTTGTCAGAGTCAGGATAGTCAGGCACCAGCAGCGGATAGGAAATTTGCACGCCAACGCCCGTCAATCCCATTCCGCGCAAACCATCCAGATATTGGCGCACCAGATCCATGGAACGCGGTTCCAGCAAAGTCCTCCCCAGATTGCCAGAAGCAGGCGTCAATTCGCCAGCCCAGAACGTGGCGCTGGCGGCAGCAGGCTGCTCTTCCAGGGTCTCATCAAAGGCAGCCACCGTTTCATCCAGTACATTGTTGAGCGCCTGATAGTCAGCCGGAACAGGTTCAAAGGTCGGGCTAGGCTCAGGCGGTTGGGTGGCGGCGGCGAGCGCTGTGGCAGTTGGTGCAGTCGTGGGGGCGGCAGCGGCCGCTGGCGCGGAAGGGGAAGGCACGGCCGCAGCCTCGGTTGGGGAAGCGGGGACCTCGGTGGTCGCCGCTGCCTCAGTGGCTGGCGGCTGCGAGGTGGCGCCGTCCTGAAGCTGTTCCCGCAGACGACCACGGCAGCCCGTGGCCAAAATGCCAGCAGCAAAAACTAACACAATGAGTAGGACAGGTATTGTTCGTTTCATTTCACATACTCCTTTTACAATAGTGGTCAGCGTGCCAGGCACGGGGCAAACGACGCTAAAATAGCCAGTACTTTACGCCCCATGCCTGGCACGACTCACCAGACATTACGTCACCACGCTGCCTTTTGCTTCGCGAATGAGCGACTGCTTCAACTGCCACAACTGTTCCGTCAAAGAAACGTGGTAGATGTGCGGGTACACAAGACGCTGCACACCTGGATCCAGGCGATCCAGATCAGCCTGACGTTGTTCACGCAGGGCAGCAACCGGCGGCGGGTCGTAAGCCATCTGACCATCACGATACACCGTGGTCAACAGCGGCTCGATTTGAGAAATCGCTGACTGCGGCAGTACGCGATACTTATTATGCTCAACAGGATGGCGCAGAATCAGCGTGTCCAGCGAGCGTAGATCTTCTTCCGCCAGGGCGAGCACATCGGCGGTGGCTTGTTGCCGCTGATCATAGATACGCCAGACGCGCTTATGCCCCGGATTAGGGGTCTTGGCCGGCGTCTCGGATATCTTGATAGCGGGCAGCCAACGCCCGTCCCGCTCCTGTAATGCCACCAGCTTATAGACGCCGCCCAACGCCGGACTGCCCAGAGACGTGATCAGATTCGTGCCCACGCCAAAGGTGAGCCGCTTCACCAGGGCGTCAGCCTCCAGGCCATAGCGGGGCGCTTCCATTTCGATCTGGGCCAGAATTTGCATAATGGTTAGTTCGTCCAGTTGATTAGACAGCACAATGACTGTGTCCGCGAAGCCGGCGGCATTCAGCATTTTAGCCGCCTGGATACTCAAGTAAGCCAGGTCACCCGAATCCAGGCGGATACCTATAGGACGATGACCGCGGCGACGAAGTTCCTCAAAGACCCGGATCGCGTTGGGTACGCCGCTCTGTAAGGTGTCAATGGTATCAACAAGAAGCAGACAATCATTAGGATAAACGTCCGCATAGGCGCGAAATGCTTCCAGTTCGCCGCCGCCCAACGCCATGAAGACCTGAACCATGCTGTGGGCGTGAGTTCCTTTGGGCGGAAAGCCAAGCACATGCGATACGCCGACGTTGGAGGTGTAATGGGCGCCCCCAATCAGCGCGGCGCGGGCGCCCGCGTTGCCGCCAAAGCCCTGAGCTCGCCGCAGCCCAAATTCCAGGATGACCTGACCGCGTCCGCTGGCGCGAATGCGGGAGGCTTTGGTGGCGATCAAGGTCTGGTAGTTGAGGTGGTTCAGCAGGGAAGTTTCCAGGATTTGGGCCATCGCCAGCGGGCCCTGGACTACGGTCAAAGGCACGTTGGCGTGCACCACACGCCCTTCAGGAATGGCGTCAATGGTGATGTCGCCAAAGTGACCGTGCTGGCTCAGGTAGTGGAGGAAATCCGGCTGGAAGAGAGGCGCGCCGGTTTGGGATGTCTGGCTGCGCAGGTATTCAATGTCTGCCGGGTAAAAGCGGGCGGCAGCCATCCATTGCAGCAGCCATTCCAGGCCGGCATTGACACAGTAGCCAGCCTGGTGCGCGCCATAGTTGGGATAGTCACGAAAAAAGTGGTCAAATTGGGCTGTCCTTTCGTGCAAGCCATAACGAAAGTACAACTGGGCCATGGTTAGCTGGTACTCGTCGGTAAAGAGAATGCCGGCAACGGTTTCAGGTTGTGTTAGTTTCATAGGTTGTGTTTACTCCATCGCTGGTGAATGCGCGCCCGTGAATGCGGACAATCTGCCTGGACAAACCGCCGTCGCATCCCCACAGATTCCGCGGAACTGCCCTTCAGGGCGATTATTTGTTGCCCCTGCGCAATTTGCATCTATCATAGTGCCACAGTTAAGATATGTAAACGTCAAGTTCAATCAGATTCACCAAAGGAGACAAACCATGAAAAAGCTGTTTCTTCTTCTTGCGGTAGCCCTTGTCCTGGCTATTCTGCTGGCTGCTTGCGGCGGTGGCAGCACATCCACACCCAGCGACGGCGGAGACGCCGTGCCTGAGGTGGAAACCGACCCGGATACGGGTCTGGTGGTTAATCCCGACCTGGACTATGCCCAGAGCGGCGAAGAGTTTATTGTAGATGGCGTGGCCACCAGTCTCAATCTAACGCCCGTAACGGCCCCAGAGTATCTGATATTGTCATCCACCAGCACGCTGCGCTATCGCATCCTGGGGCAGGCGCTGGCAGATACCTACTATGATGACGGAACCCTTGTGCCCGTTACGGCATTTCAGAATGGGATCCATGTCCGAGCCACCGTCAAATTTGACCCAGACGTCTTACCAGGCGGCAGGTACGTTTCTACGAACGTGACCGTCATTCAGGATAATTAAAGAGGCGCCGCCGCCGAATCTACCGACAAAGAGATAGCGGGCACGCAGTATACCCCTATCTCTTAGCGGTAGCCCCTGTCCTGCTGGTTACCCGCGGCGTGCGCGCAGAATGAAAGTTAGAATGCCGGCAAGAATCAGGACAGCTCCACCATAAAGGAGCCACGACGATCCGCCGCCGGCGCTATCAGGTTCCACCAGGGGGATGGCAGTGGGTGGCGCCGTGGCAGTCGCCACTACGGGCACAGCGGCAGTTGTCAAGGAAGGGAGTGCCGTGGGCGGGGCGCTGGTGGGCGTAGGCGTCATGGTGGCTGCGGCGGCGGCGAGCGCCGCGGCGGTAGTGGTAGCGGTAGGTGGGGCTGAGGTAACGGTGGCTGGCGCATCCGTGGGCGCAGCGGTGGCTGTGGGCACAGGGGGGCAGAGTGGGTTCGGCGTGGGGTTCCACAGGGGGCCAGGCGTTGGCGTGCTGCCGGCAATGGGCGGGGAATCCACCAGTGGAGCGAAGGCGCTATTGCCATGCACCACTACCGCCACATTCGCCACCCAACCCAGCGTCCCGTCCGGCAACTGAATCTGCCACCAGGGCGCGTGGGCGCTGCGCCCCACAATGGGGTGAACCTCAAAATAGACCATCTGGGTCACTATTTCGTAATCCTGCCCCGGACCCAGGCGCACATTGACCAGCGAAGACACCGATTGTGCCGTGGGCGGCGCGCACGGTTCGGCAGTGGGCCAATATCCGCCTTCCGGCGTGGGCGCCAGTTCAAATGCGGTGGCTGTGGCTTCGGGGGTGACCGCCACAGTCGGCGCAGGCGCAGGCGTGTTATCGCCGCCGGGGGGCGGCGTTGGCTGCGGTTGGCCCGTGGCAGTTGGTAGGGGGGTGGGCGTGCGTGTGGGAATGGTCTGGTAGCTGGCGCGGGCATAGACGGCGGCGGCGCCTGGCGCCGCAAAACCCGGCAGTAATAGTAATATGGACAGCGCCCCCAACAGCCCCCAGCCCCAAAACGGTGCCAACTTCCCTTTCACTCTAGTAACGATGCCGGCCTTCTGGAACTGGAGTGCAAAGAACGCGAAAACCGCAAACTTCTTCTCTTTATCTTTGCGTTCGCGCCGCCAGAGGCGGCGTCTGCGTCTTTGCGGTGAATAGTTACTCTCTCTAATCATATTGCCCTTTTGCCGCTACTGATGTTGTAGCAGACAGTAAGCAGCGGCGGAAGACGCCACGTTATCTTACCGGTATGTCACGGAAATGTCCACATCGGTGGTTAGCAACAGGTCGAAGGTAATGACTGCGCCATCCACCTGGGCGCTTGCCGGCAGCGTGGACACGACCTGCGCCCCGGCCGGTAGCGTCACTACGACCTGGAGGGGCTGCGGGCGTGTGCCCGGCTGTTTTCGCCACTGCAACTGGTACGTTTGCGTTCCCGCAACAGCGGAGGCAGTTACGGCAGGCAGTCTGTACACATATTCGTGGGTGGTTGTTTCGCCCGGACGCAGCAGCAGGAAATTGGCGAAAGTCGCCAATCCACTGGGGTCTGCGCTCATCTGGACGTTCCCGTCCCAGGGGCGTTGGGTGACGAAGTTGGCTGCCGGCACAGGCTCGGAAGAAGCCGCTTGTAGTTCGGCAGCCGCAGGCACATAGACACGCACATAATTCCAGTAGCAGTCATCCACCAGCCGGTCATAGGTTGTTTCGCTGGTGTAAATGGTCTGGTGAATGCAAGCCTCATTGCGCGGCGCGCCACGATGGGTATAGGTGACAGACAGCGTCGCTTCTCCTGTTCCATCTGACGCTAAGGCAACGGCATAGCGAAAGGCTGTGTCTACCAGGGCATTGGCTTTGTTAAAGCCTAGATTGGTATCCACCACCAGCAGCGCATCCTGGCGCGGCGGCGCGTACAGCCGTCCATCCCACCCCATCTGCGCCAGCACAGCAGCCACAGCCGGGTCGCGCATGTAAACGGATAGATGCTTCGTCTCCACCGCTTGCCGCAATGTCTGCGCCAGGGCCACGAAATCCACTTCGCCGGGATTTTGCAGCAGACGGGTTTGCATCGCCGCCGCCAGCGGCCCCATGAACGATTTGCGCGACAGCATCCATTCGCGCAAGTTCTCCGCGTCTGGCGGCGGCGCCCAGGCGGCGCGAATCCACTCCAGCACATTGTCGCCGCTAACGGTGGCATCCAGGTCAGGCAGGGTCACCGGGCCCAGAGCGGTGAGCAGCATCTGTAAGAACTGCTGGTCAATGGCCACCACGCCGTCCAGAGGCACGCCCTGACCGTAGGTGTACAAGTCCATCATGGCTGTTGCCGACGTGGGAAAATCGGGCCAGAAATTGGCATCGCGGAACAGAAATAGCTCTGAACCCATGAACTGGTAGAGCGGATCGGGGGGCCAATCGTATGGCTTGTTAGCCCAATCGTCTACCAGGTTGGCGTCGTCGAACTGCAAAGCCGTAATCTGACCCTGGTTTAACGTTAACAGGCCGACGCCGCTGATGAATCCGCCGGTGGGGCGCAGTTCGTCCTCATTTTGGGCCACAATCAGGTAAGTGCGCGGGCCGCTGCCGCCGAGCAGGGACGGGAGCGCCGCGCTGAGCTGCAGTCCAGCCTGGGCCACGGGCAGCCATTCATCCAATTGGGGAAAGTATTGGCGTAACTGCCAGGGCAGGGCCTGGCGATTGTCTATGCCGGCATAAGCCGCCGCCACGCGATCTATGCCGGCGGCAGCCTGGGCCAGGTCTGGCGCAGCTTGCGCCACCGTCTGGGTAAGCGTGGCTAACAAGTCGCCATTGCCCGTTTGCAGGGCAGTCAAGCCGGGTTTGAGACCACGAAAGGCGTAGGCGGCGGCGGAAGTGCCGGCATCAGCCATCTCCATCAACTGGGGGGCAGCCGCCAACGTGGGCCCCAGGCGCGGTAGCCATTCCAGATGAGGCAACAAAGGCATAAAGATGCGCGTCTCCTCTTGCAGCGTCAGCACATCTCCCCGTACACCCATGACCAGCGCTTCGGCGGCGCTGGCGTCCAAACCAGCCAGACCACCCGCTATAATCTGCCTGGCTTCATCCTGCC
>JAGVTM010000153.1 GCA_019136785.1 Chloroflexota bacterium
GCTTATGCAAGCGTTGGTCAACCTGCTGACAAATGCCGCCAAATACAGCCCCATAGGCCAGCCCATTGAAATGCAGGTGGCGTTAACGGAAGACCATCTCCGCATAGCCGTGGCCGACCGCGGGCCTGGTATTCCAGAGGTGGAACGGGCGAATCTGTTTCGTCGTTTTGTGCGCCTGAATGCCCAGGCAGGCGAGCAATACGGGATTGGCTTGGGGCTGTACGTGGTCAAGAAAACGATTGAAGCGCACGGCGGCAGCGTCGGCGTCGCCGAACGACCCGGCGGCGGCTCCCTCTTCTGGTTTGAACTGCCCTTACAGCTAAAGGAAGCGGCGGAGACGTAATAGAACGCTGATGAGGTTGATAAAGCGCAGATGAACACAAGTTAAATGGCGGAAATCAGCGCCCCATCAGCGTCATCAGCGTCCCATTCTGCAACCTTCTACACAACTAATCAGCGCCCCATCAGCGTCATCAGCGTCCCATTCTGCAACCTTCTACACAACTAACTTCGCAAGATAAGCTGCGGCGGCATGGCAGGGACGTAGTTGGGGTCGCGCCAGCGGGTGAACCGGATGCCCAGGCGCATCGCCTGCCAGCCCAGGCGCACAATCCAGGGGTATCTCATCAGGTAAGCCAGCCGCGCCAGCCGCCCGCGGGTGGCCCACTGACTGATCAGGGGGTCGGCTAGAAGCTGGCGACGGTAATTAGTAAAGGAAAAATCCTGGCGGGCGAACGCCTCGGCTACGGCGGCGGCAGTGACGCGCCCATACCCCAGGGCAAAGGAGATGCCTTCCCCCATCAGCGGGTCAGCGCCCGCCGCATCTCCTGTCAGCAGAATGCGGGGCATGGCAAAGCGACCATTTTTGTCAAACCAGCGAATAGGATGCCCTTTGAGGGTGTAATCTTCCAGCCGCCGCCCCCGCGCCGCCATCGAATCCCGCAGTGTTTGTTTCAAATCTGCTTTAGGCTGTTCGGGGCGGGCGCGGCTGTCAAACACGCCGCGATTCATCATGGGTTTGCCGTTAACCAGGCTGGGGAAATCCCAATAATACCCTTGCAAGCCATCGGTCATGAAGGTGAAATCAAACACAGCCACCTGGTCGCGGAATTCGGGCTGCTGGCGTGGATCTTCGGGCGTCAACACTTCCAGCAGGCGGGCCACGCGCGATTCATCGTCCCACTTCAGCTTGCGCCGCACCAGGCTGCGCGAGCCGTCGGCAGCCACCACAACCTGCGCCTGGAAGACAGCCTTATCGGTAATGACTTCCACGTACTCATCGTGCGGAATGACGTCTACGACAGCCTCTCCCTGACGCACCGTGATACCCCACTGCTGCCCGGTCTGCATGAGCCAGTGGTCAAACTCGTCGCGGCGCACAATGCGGAAGACGGGGTTGCCGTGGAATGAATAAGCTTTGTCTTGATAGGTAAGGCGGACTTCGCGCACTTCAAAGTTCGGTACGCCAATGGGCAGTCCTATTTCCGCCAGGACGTTTTGCCCCAGGTGGGTAATCCCGCCGCCGCACAGCTTTTCGCGGGGATGCACGGCTTTGTCTACCACCAGCAGGCGGCTGGCCCAGGCTGGATCCCTTTTGACGAGATGCAGCGCCGTGGACATACCGGATGGCCCGGATCCAACGATAAGCAGGTCAATGGGAATAGTCTGGGTCATGCTCTGTTTCTCAACCTTCGTTAAGAAACAGGGTTCCTCGCCGGACATTGAGAAAATAATCGGGTAATCCCGCCCGCATTGCCAGGGAAGGGGTAATGTAGGGCGAGGGGCGCTGTGCGCCCCTGGCCCTCTCCGGAAAGCCCCCTTCCCCCTAAAGGGAGAAGGGGGTTGGGGGATGGGGGTCTGCCCCCCATTTACCGAACTATTTTCTCAAACCTCAAAAAGAAACCCCGTTTCTATGTTATTTTCGGGGAAAGATGGGCAGAAATTGTCTGTGGATGAGCGCCGGCGAACCGCTGGTGCTCAGGTCGCCGATGGGGTGCGCGGGTTCGACTAGCCCGGCATCATCCACCGCCTGGCTGCGCAACCAATAATCGCGGCTGTCCGGGCGAATGAACGTGTCGCTGGTATTCGTGGTCAGGCTGCGCCAGCGCGTCCAGTTCGTCTCGCCGTCGGCGCGATAATCAATATTGTATCCAGCCACCCCAGAGATGGCATCTAAGCCGCTCCAGCGAACCAGGAAACTGTTGACGTCCATCTGTAACACCTCGTAGACGGAAGAGGTGGGCGCGATTGTGTCCAGGCCAAACGAAGTAGTTGCAGAGACCACCTGCGAGTTATCTGCCGCCGTGGCTTTGACCCGCCAGTAGAGAAGAGCATAGTCCTGGGCAAAGGTAATGGTGGTCTGAGTGGATGCCGGCATTGTCTGGTTAACCACCAGGTTCGTAAAAGCTGCATCCGTGGCCACTTGCAGCGTGACCGTGCTCAGGTTGGGCATATTCATCACGTTCCACTGAAACGTGACCGCGCGCTGCGTTACCCAGGCGCCGTTGGTTGGTGAAATGTTAGCCGCTGCCGGTCCTAACAGCCGCAGCCGGATAGCGTCAAACCACACCCCCAACCCGTTGTCCGTGCCTGTCAAATCGCTCAGATAGATATAGCCGCTGTCGTCTGACCGCAGTTCATACGTACCCAGGCTCATCCACAAGCCCACGTTTGCCTCATGGCTGACCACCACCGTATTGACGCCATTGGCGTGGTGCACTTCATAGCGCGCCCCGTTGGTCTCGGCTCGCCCCGTATTGCAGTAAGGCGCATACACCTGTACGTCGTACATGCCGCTGAAAGTGATGTCCGGGCGATAGGTGGCCCAATTGGTGCTCTGGTTGGGATCGGTGGTAGAAAAGGTAAAATAAGCGTGGCGGTTGCTGCCACAGCCGCCGGACTCATCGAGGGTGTTGTGCCAGTTGGCGTTGCTCTTGGTAAAGATTGGCGTATCCGCGCCGTCCAGCCATTCTTCCACATACGTGTAAGGGGAGACAAAGCCAATGCGGCCCGCCACCTGCTGCCGCAGCCAGGGCAGCAGCGCGTGCATATGTTCGCCGGGGCATTGCGTGTTAAGCCCACCAAACACATCCCGATGCCCCATCAGATTGGGCAGCCCCCAGCAGACAGTGCCACCTTCGTTATTTACTGGATCATAACACGCGCCCAACTGCGGCAGACGGCTGGCGCTATAAACGTCAATCCCTTTCTGGTCCGCTTTCCAGGCCAGCAAATCCGCCAGGGCGCTAAGCATGAGGTTATTGGGGTCTACGTTGGTGTAATCGCCAATCAGGGCTGCTCCCATTGAACCATGATTGGCGTTGCCGGCATGTGTGCCCACCACGTCATCTCCCCCCAGATGTCCCTCATAAATAACGCCGTTGGGATCGATGATGTAGTTGTAACCAATGTCCCCCCAACCTCTGTCGAAAGTGTGGAAATACCAGATGGCGCGCACAATCGCGGGCCAATCAGGGCCTCCACTGGTAACTGTGTGGTGTACAATCAGATGATTAACGGAAACGTACTCCAGACCATCGCTGTAATTACAG
The DNA here is from genome assembly GCA_019136785.1 of Chloroflexota bacterium. Lineage (GTDB taxonomy): Bacteria > Chloroflexota > Anaerolineae > Promineifilales > Promineifilaceae > JAGVTM01. The sequence goes on from JAGVTM010000153.1 coordinate 3,552, forward strand.
GCGGGGTCAATGCACCATTGGCTGCGCGGCACGACGGGCGGCTTGGGGAAGCCCGCCTCAGGCGTATTGCTGGCGACGGGCTGCAAGTCGGCGCCGCCTGGCCCATGCGTGCTGTCAATAAAGGTCAAACGGAGCCAGTGCAAGATGGGGGCATCCGGCTGGCTGCCGTTCAGTTGCAGGCGGTATTGCAGCCGTGTGTGCCGCCCGTCCACGGCGGGAACCGTCACCATATCGCCCGTGACGTCCGTCGCCCCCGGCGGCGTGAAATCATCGTTGGCGGCAACGATGAACCAATCGCTCCACGGCTGGTTGTCCTGAGCCGTGCGGATAGCCATAGTCAGGGCAGAACCTGTTGGCTCACTGCTTTGCCATGTGGGGAAGATAACGTTAAACGGAATAGGAGCCTGAATAATTGGAGAAATGTACGCTCCGTTAGCAGCGCCATCTGCCAATGTAAGACCGGCGGGCCAGACAGCCGTGGCGTTGTGTTGACCCTCATGGAACTGGCTGGCGACAAAGAGAAGCTGCGCTGCCTGTGTCTGGTGTGAGTCAGCGGCGGCAGAGAGTGCGCTGCCGCTGTACTTACTGCCGCTCCACAAGAACAGGGCGGCAATTGTAACGAGCAAAACAGATGCGGACTTCATAACTTTCCTCGGCCACTGGCCGGCCTCCCAAATGCGGAACTCTTATCCACCAATTGGATTGTAGCACGGCAGCCGCAGAAAACATCCCCCCCGCCGCAAAAAATCGGTTAATTTGGAGAAGGCCGGCATCTTCTGACTTCCCCCTTCGAAAACAGGTTCACGCGGAGACCTGTAGGACAAACTGTTAGTTTGTCCGCGCAACTTAGCTTACCCGCCCCACCTTTTTTGCCCATCAAAACTGATTACCTGCGCGCTTCAGTAAATTTGCTGGAATTGAGGGAGAAAAATAGAAAAAAAAGGGGATAGTATATAACGGGCAAGCGTAAGGCTGCCTGTGGTGGGAATCATATATAGTTTCCCCCATTATTTGGGGCGTTCTGCCGGGTTTAGGGTAGGGCGGGTTTGGAACTCGCCACTGTATAGAAGTAGTTGCCGGCAGAACGCCCGCCATCTTATCTGGTTGGAGTTGTTTGTTGTGTGTAGCCAGCCATAAGCCATGTTGGGAGGCATCTCATGAAACCCATGAACGGGTTGCTGCCGCTGCCGGCATTTCACATTTTAGCCCTATTAACCTTACTATTTCAAACCCTTTCACCTTCGCTGTTGCTGTTTACGGGCGAGCGACGCCCCCAAAACGAGCTCCATCCGATACAACAGAGCCGCCCATCCCATCGCGCCCGCCTGCTGGCTGAGGTCGCGGAGCCATCCCCACCCGCGCCTGCCGCCGCTGCGCCCGATCTGACGCCCTCAACCGCCTCACTGCCGCCCAGGCTGCCGACGGCGTTGCCGACTATGACCACACCTACGCCTACGACTTGCTGGGGAACATGCTCGCCTACAACGGGCGCGCCTACGCCTACAATGACCCCAACCACGTTCACGCCGTTACCAGCGCGGGCGATGATACCTTCACTTACGACGCCAACGGCAATATGACCCACCGGGAGGACGAATCTGGCCTGTATGGCCAGGCGTTTGACGCCGAAAACCGGCTAATTATCGTTGACCAGGATGGCGTCGCAGACCAAACCACTTTTACCTACGACGCCAACGGTCAGCGCGTCAAAACCGTCCATCCCGACGGGCGCGTCGTCTACACCCCGTTCCCCGCCTACGAAGAAGAATCCTGGGAAGGCGCGGTGACGTTGACGGCGGAACCTCCCCACGCCGAGGGCTACGTCTGGGAAGACGAACCGCTGCACCTGAGTTGGAGCAGTAATTTTGCCGCCTGCGCCGCTTCCTGGCTGACCGGCGACGCGCCCGATGGCCAGGTAACCCTTTACCCGGACGACCTGGGGTACGGCAGCAGTTGGCCCCTGGGGGATATTCCCATTACCCTCACCTGCGCCACAGGCGAACACGAAGCGACGGCAGCGGTGATGGTGGTGGGGGTATATGCCGGCATAGACGTAACCCTCTGGCTGGAAGACCCGAACGGCGGCGCGCCCGCCAACCCCTCAGACCCCGGCGCAGCCTACGAACTGCACTGGCTGGTAACGAATGGCGCACCCGACCTGGCCCACTGCGCCGTGACCCGCAACGGCCAGACCATTGCCGCCAACACCGCCGGCGGCAGCCTGGTAGAAACCGGCGCGCCCGGCAATTACACCTATACCTACACCTGCCAGAACCTCTACACGCATGCCTCAGGACAGGCGAGCCAGGCGCACGCCGTGTCCAGCCCGGCCCTGACCTTCGCCTTTGTGCCCGGCGAATATCCGGACAACGTCGTGGGACAAAACGACAGCATAACCCTCTCCTGGCAAAGCAACCTGGCGGATTGCCAGGCGGATGATAACGGTCTCGGCTCCGCCTGGAACGGTGCGCGGGCGGCGGTGGGTAATGAAGCCATTGCCCCACCCGGCGGCAGTTGGCCCCTGGGTCCGCTGGCGTTTGACCTGACATGCAGCCGGGGGGCGTATGCGGCAAATGCATCGGTGTCCGTCTTGAGCATCTATGAAGAGATGGACGTGGCTGTCTGGCTGGAAGATACAGCCGGCAACCCGCTGACTACGGAACCTGGCGACCCTGGTCTGCTCTACATCGTGCGCTGGCAGGTCGTCGCCGGCGAGCCGGACGAGGCGCAATGCACCCTGACCTACGACGAAGAGTTTATGCCAGAGACAACGGGCGGCTCATTGACCGAACCGGGCGCGCCCGGCGACCACACCTACACCTTCACCTGCGCCAACCTCTACACCGGCTATATCGGTCAGGAGAGCGTCACGTATGCCGTCGAATTCCCATTCGTCCTCTTGCAGTTCATTCCCGCCTCCCCACCCGAAGCGCATCCGGGACTGGGCGCAGACGTCATCTATCCCCTGGACGACTTTGACCTGGCCTGGAGCAGCAACCTGGCCATGTGTACGGCGGAAGACAATGAGTTGGGTACCGGTTGGAACGGGACGCGCAGCAGCGCCGGGCAGGAAACCCTCACCCCGCCCGGCGGCGTCTGGAGCGCCTGGCTGCTGCACTTCACCTTAACCTGCAACCGTCTCGGCTACACCGCCGCCGCCGACGTCCACATCACCGTGGTTAACGACCGCCTGGGCGACGTGAACATAGAGGGCGAGCAAGGCGTCGTCAACCGCTGGGCCCCCGCCAGTTACCCCATACACTGGCGCATTTGGGGCGAAACCGAGGTAGAGGGCCCTTACACGCTCACCCGCAACGGCGTGGTCATCGCCAGCGGCATCGGCGCCGCCGGCGTCGTCAGCGAAACCAACCTGCTGGCCGGCGTCTACGAATATGCCCTCTACGACGGTCCCCCCGCCGCCACCACCTGGCTGGATGCCGCCACCGTCGTGGTCAGCGACCTGGTCTACCACGTAGACGCCGCCGCTCCCCCTGGCGGCACAGGCGCAGCGGAACTCCCCTTCCAGACCCTGAACGCAGCCTTAACCGCCTATGCCGTCGCCAACGCCAGCCAGGGAACCGTTAAGGTGGCTGCCGGACACTACACTGACACCCTCACGCTGCCGCATGGTCTGGCGCTGCTGGGCGGCTACGCCAGCCAGGCTGGCTACACCGTGCGCCAGCCGTGGCAATATCCCACGCACCTCCACGGCAGCAGCCCCGCCGCCGCCGCCGTCCTGACCATCACCGGTACGCAGGTGTTGGTAGACGGCTTCTTCTTCCAGGGAGGCCCCAACCAACCCGACACGGCTATTCGCGTGTCTCCTGCCGTCGTGACCGCCACGACCATGTTGGGACATCTGGCGGTAGACGGATTCGTCTACGGCGTGGATGCCAGCGCCAGCGCCGCCATTGAATACAGCCTCTTCACCGACAACCAGATAGGCGCGCGCTACGTGGACGCCTCCGGTTGGGTGTACAAAAGCACCTTCGTGGAGCAAAGCGAACAAGCCGTCTACGTCTACCACAGCGACGCCCCCTTGCCCGACCCCGTCGTGTTGGTGCAAGACAGCATCCTGGTGAACAACGCTGTGGCCCTGGCAGGTCTACCCGCCACAGGCGAAGTAACCGTCACCGGCGTCAACCTCCTCTTCTGGGGCAACCAGACGAAGCTGTCTGGCGACGCCGAAAGTAAAAACGACCTCAACGCCGACCCGTTGTTTGCCAATCCGTGGGATGACGACTATCATCTATATGCCGCCTCGCCGGCGGCCTATCGCGGCGGGGATACGTACCACCTGGGGGCGTTTGGGCTGGTACCCAACACGACTGCGGCAGTGACGTTGAGCATAGAAGCCTATGCGCCCACGGCAGAGCCGCCGGTGGTCTGCCCGGTGATGGTGGAATTGGCGACGGGGAATATGGCGACAGCAGACGTGAACGAGAATGGACAGGCAGACGACTGCTTTGTGGGAGATTATGACGCCCCGCTCACCCTGCCCATGCCCACCCACCCCACCGCCCCCTACGGCTGGTACGGCGCGTATGTCACCTTCCCCACCGACGCGCCCGACTACGAAGGCCCCGCCGACCAGGGAGGTATCTGGGGGTATTGGTGGTTCAACGCCGATGCCAACGGGCACTTCCTGCACATCTGGCCCTTCTGGAGCGCAGGCGCGCGGCAGACGGCGGCGGCGGTTGTCCCCGGCAGCCAGGGGAATGGCGCAACCCGCACAGAACCGCGCCTGCACGCCAACATCCCCCCGCGCCTGTTCGCCCGCCTGTTACCCGTAGAGACGCAGCACGCCGCGTCTCCTCACGCTGCGTCTCCACCCCTGCGCCCGCCGCAGCCGGCAACCATCATCCACACCCCGCCCGTGCTGGAAGACACCGCCATTGTCGCCTACACCCGCCAGCGCGCCACCCTGTCCCTGGCAAACATGACCATCGCCGTCCACATAACCGACACATCCGCGCCAGATGAACTCGTCTACGTCTTCGCCGACCACCTCGGCAGCGCCAGCATCCTGGCAGACGAAAGCGGCAACCCCCT
>JAGVTM010000303.1 GCA_019136785.1 Chloroflexota bacterium
GTTTGGACGACTAAAGCCATGACTACGAACTTATTTCTGGACAATTACAAACAAAGGGGAGCAGTTTACAGCCGAAAGGGGCTAATACCCTGGAGGCGGGTATCGGCCCCCTTCTGCTTTACCCTGTTCTAATCCATATTCTGGCGGGAAGCCAGCGTCCGGCTTAGCAAATCTTCCTGCTGGCGGCGCAACCGCTCGCGACGATTGCGGCCCTGTTTCTCCATCTTCTGCTTCCGTTCGCGGCCCAGTCTGGCATCCTGACCCAACGCGCGCCGTAGGGCAATCTCCATGGCCGTGGGGAGTTCTTCCGGCTCTTCTTCGCTGTCGGCGAACTCTTCCACCACCTCTTCTATGATGGCGGCGGGCGCTTCCGGCTCAGGCGCTTCCAGCAACGCCTTCATGCTCAGGTCAATGCGGCGTTTGCGTTTGCTAAAGCTTAACACCTGGACGGCTACGTCGTCGCCAACATTGACGACTTCACTGGGGTGGTTGATGTAGTTGTGGCTGAGTTCGCTGATGTGTACCAGCCCTTCTTTTGCCGCGCCAATGTCCACGAAAGCGCCAAAGTTTTCCAGGCGGGTGACCTTGCCCGTGTAGGACTGCCCTTCCGCCAGGTCGCCCCACTCCACCGCAATTGGCTCAATCATGGTCACGGTGAACTGACCGCGCTCCTGATCGATCCGGTCTACCCAAACGGAGATCTCATCGCCCACGTTGAGGACATCGGCGACGCGGTTGACGCGCTCTTTTCCCAACTGGGAAATATGAATGAGCGCATCCACGCCCGCGCCCACGTCCACAAACGCGCCATACAGTTCTAACCGTTTGACGACGCCTGTGAGATGCTGTTTGGGTTTGAGGGTGTCGAAACTCAAGGGGTCTGGAGCCGCGGCTGCGGCATTTGTCATAATCTCTTCACTCATCGCGAGAATCTCCTGAACAGGGTGTTAGTTCGTGCGGCTCCACACCGCCCCATGACGACAATCTCCATGCCGGTCATGGCGGACAGGCAAATATGGGAAATCGGCGAAAACAACTGCCAGAATATCATCTTTTTGCGACTACATTTAATCGCAGCAGTTGCCAGGTTGGCGTGCGAAGGTTCACTTGGTAATCGTTCGTGAGGTCTGTTTTGCAGGGGGATAAATACTGCTAGATACGGCCTGACACGAGCTATTATAGCAAGGGAAGGGGGGCTGTCAATGATTTGCGCCGCATTTAAGACGCGCCGCGCGTACTCTGGTCAGGGGGCGCTGTCGCCAGCGCTCCGCTGGCCCCAGCGCCCCGCTATCGCCAGCGCCCCGCCGTCGCCAGCGCCTCGCTGGCCTTAATCTGCCATGGGCAATTCGGCTTCTTCGAAGTAGCCGTCGCTCTCTTCTCCTGAACCAAAGGTGGGCACGCCCACGTTTTGGCGAATCAGGGTTTCCAGTTCATACACATAGGCGGGGTTTTCGGCCAGGAAGCTTTTGGCGTTTTCCCGGCCCTGACCCAGCAGGGTGTCGCCGTAGCGGAAATAAGCGCCGCGTTTGTCTACCAGACCATATTGCACTGCCAGGTCGAGGACGTCGCCCGTTTTGGAGATACCTTCATTGTACATGATGTCGAATTCGCACTCGGTGAAGGGGGGGGCGACCTTGTTTTTCTTCACCTTGACGCGGGTGCGGTTGCCAATGATCTCAGTCTTGGATTTGATGGCTTCAATGCGGCGAATGTCCAGGCGCACAGAGGCGTAGAATTTGAGGGCATTGCCGCCGCTGGTGGTTTCGGGATTGCCGAACATGACGCCAATTTTCATGCGAAGCTGGTTGGTGAAGATGACGACGGTGTTGGTCTGTTTGATGATACCCGACATTTTGCGCAGCGCCTGGGACATCAGGCGAGCTTGCAGACCGACGTGGGAGTCGCCCATTTCCCCTTCGATTTCGGCGCGGGGCACCAGGGCGGCGACGGAGTCAATGACGACGACGTCCATCGTGCCAGAGCGAATGAGCGCTTCGGCAATTTCCAGGGCTTGTTCGCCTGTGTCTGGCTGGGAAACGTAGAGGTTGTTGACGTCCACGCCGCATTTGGCGGCGTAGTTTGGATCGAGGGCGTGTTCCATGTCTACAAAGGCGCATACGCCGCCGAGTTTTTGCGCTTCGGCGATAACGTGCTGGCAGAGGGTGGTTTTGCCGGAGGATTCGGGGCCGTAGATTTCGATAACGCGACCGCGCGGCATCCCGCCAACGCCCAGGGCGATGTCCAGGGAGAGGGAACCGGTGGGGATGGCTTCGACGTTCATGTGTTGGGCTTCGCCGAGACGCATGATGATGCCTTCGCCGAAACGTTTGGTGAGGGATTCGAGGGTGCGTTGTAGGGTGTCTTCACGACCAGTGGCTTTAGCCATGAGGGTAATCTCCTTGTTATGATGATTTGGAAGGGAGAAACAAAAGCTGTTTCTACTGGGGCTTGAACATTTGTGCTAATTTTAGCACAGAGTCCGGGGGCGTCAAGGTCAATTTCTGTTTTCTGAACAATTGTTCAAAACTTCGCGTGTGGTTGGTTGGATTGTGGGAACCCCCCATCCCCCAACCCCCTTCCCTGGCAGGGGTAGCGGAATTACCTGATTACTTTCTTAATGTCCAAAGCGGGAAGGGGGCTTTTGGAGGGGGTTAGATGCGGTTGCGGGTCAGGCGCCAGAGGGTGAATAGTTCTTGGCCGCCGGTCAATAGATTGATGGCGGCGTAGGTGATAATGCCGGCACTTCCTCCCGCCAGCAGCAGCAGCAGGGGGGAAGCGACGAACTGTTTTATGAAGAGAATCACAACCGCCATGCCGCCGGTAGCCAGCAGCGCCCGCCCGCCGCTGATGAGCAGTTCACGTTCATACAGATTGCCCAACTGCCAGCGATTGAGCAAGTAGAGGGTAATGGATTGCAGGGTGAAGGCAATGGTGCTGGCTAGAGCCAGACCGGCTACGCCCAGGGGGCCAACCAGCAGTTTAAACAGGGCGGCGCTGACTGCCAGCCAGCCCAGGGCTACAAACATGGGGATAAAGGTGTTGTGCCGGGCGTAGAAGAGGCGGGCCAGAATTTCCAGGCTGGCTTCGCTGACGACGCGCACGCTAAAGTAGATGAGGATGCTGTATACCAGGCGGGTGGAGGCGGCGTCAAATGCGCCGCGCTGCAGCAGGACGGTGATGGCTGGCTCGCCCAGCAGGACAAGAGCGGCGGCGGCGGGAATGGTCAATGTCCAGATGATGCTCAGGGCGGAGATGGCGGTGCGTTTGAGGGCTTCGATATTGCCGGCATTGAACAACTCCGCCATAGTGGGAAAAACGACAATGGCGATAGCTGTGCCCAGCAAGGTTTCGGGTAACTGCTGCAAGTAGTAGCCATAGAAGTAGCCTGAGGTGCTACCTGCCGGCATGCCAGACATAATGCTGACGATAAATAAATCAGCAATTTGCACCGCTCCCAAAGTGACAATGCGCGGCCCCATCAGGCGCACAATTTCGCGCAGACCCGGCAGGCGAAAGCCCAGCATGGGAAAGTAGCGGAATTTGTAGCGCAGCAGGGCGGGCAGTTGAATGGCAATGTGCAGCACACCGCCGACAACGGTTCCCCAGGCCAGACCGTGAATACCCAGGCGGGGCACAAAGAAGAAGACGCCCACCAGGTAACCAATGTCCAGGGCCATGGGGGCCAATGCCGGCAAAGCAAAATGCTGGTGAGCGTTGAGCAGGCTGCTTAGCACGCCGCTGACGCCAAACAGGGTCGTCTGCACCAGGATGATGCGCATGAGGGAGGCGGTCAACGCCTGCTGCGCCGGCGTGTATTCGGGCACCAGGTAGGTACGGGTCAAATAGGGGGCAAAGAAGATGCCCAAGACCGAAATGCCGCCCAACAGCAGGAGCACCAGCGTCAGGGTGGCGTTGGCTAACTGGGCTGCTTCTTTGTCTTGTTGGCGGGTGAGGTGGGCGGAGTAGACGGGGATAAAGGCTGCCGCCAGCGCGCCGCCGGCGATCAGGGTAACAAACACTTCTGGCAGTTGGTTGGCGGCGGTAAAAGCGTCAAAGGCAGGCCCGGTGCCAAAGGCGCGCCCCACGAATTGGGTGCGGATTAGCCCGCTGAGCTTGCCTAAGGCGAAAAAAACGATGACAATAAGGCTGGAACGAAAAAGATGGCGTGTGCGGTTCATAGGCGGGAATTGTAGCACAGAAGGAAGAGGGAAGAAGGAAGAGGGAAGAAGGAAGCGGGAAGAAGAAAGAAGAAAGAAGGAAGAGGGAAGAAGGAAGAGGGTGATTTTATGAGATTGGGTGAAGGAAGGGTGATGGTGGAGGAAAGGCCGGAGTGGCAGAAGGTTGTGATGCCGGCAGAGCGAAACTGGCTGTTGTTTGGGTTGTATAGTGTGCTGCTGGTGGTGTGGAGCGGGATGTTTGTGGTTATTCTGGTTGGCTTGTTCAGCAGTCAGTTTGATTTTGAGATTCGCGCCTTGTTTGTATGGGTGTGGCGTCTGTTGATGCTGTTGTGGCTGTTTATCTGGGTCTGGTTTGCCCGCCGCTGGTTATGGCGGTACTGGCAATATTACGCGGCTGCGCGTGAAATCCTTTTCATTAACGCGGAGGAGCTTATTATTCGGCGTCCGGTATCGCTGTTGGGGGTGACGGATGTTTATGATATGAAGCACGTTTCGCGGCTGGTCTATGACGCGCAGGAGAAAGCGATTGGTTTTGAGTATGGGGTGCGGCCGATCCGCTTTGGGCGGGGGCTGACGCCGCCTGAGGCGCAGGAACTGACGTCGCTGCTAAACCATCGGTATTTTCCGGAGGCCGATGAGGAAGTAGAGTAAGCGGGTTTTGAGGAAGAGAATGGGATTTCACGGCGAAGGGGAGGGGATTTCACCGCGAAGACGCGAAGATCGCAAAGAGATAGGAGCAGGCCCTATTCCCCAACCTCCTTCCCCCCAGGGGAAGGAGGCTTATCAGAGAGGGTGTACACCCGTTCCCTGGGGTTAGGGAGAGGCGGGGAGGGTTATGGTTTGCAGGATGATGGGCTGGCCCAAGGGTTGGTTGTCAGGCTGGTAGTAAAGGCCGATGCGTAGCTGGTAGTTGCCTGCCGGCATTCCGGTCAGCGGCAGCGTGTGCGTGTCGGCAACGATGTCGCCGGGCTGCCAGCAGGTGGTGGGCAATAGACCGTTTTGGGGCATAATGTCCTGCTGGCGGGCAATCTGGTTGTTGGCGTCTAGCAGGTGGACGTAGACGGTGTAAGCAAACTGCGGCTGGTTGTGGGCTGTCCAATATAACGTCAGCGCCAGCGAGCCGTCCAGTGCCAGGTCGTAACCGCGCAGAGTGATGTCGGAGCCAAAGCCGGCGGTGAGGGGGTGGTCTGGCGTGGGCAGCGCCGTTAGCACCGCGTGAGGCTGCGGCGGGGGCCATTCCAGGGGATTGACTTCCCAGCGCAAACCCAAAGCCCAAGCGACGGTGAGCAGGCTGGCGAGCAGCCACAACCGCCCGCGGGCGTCCTGGGCGGCGCGGGCGGCAGCCAGAACGGGGGGAATGCCCGCCACAATCAGCCAGATTCTGCCTACCTCGGCGCGGATTTGTCCACTGGCGTTGAAGCCGAGCAGGGTGATCCAGAAAGCCAGCGCCAGCGGCAGCCAGGCGCGCCGCGGCGGCGGCAGGGGCCAGGGGAATGCCAGCAAGATAACGGGTGCGCCTATGAATAGGGCAAAATCCACCAGATTCCAGCCTAGCCATAAGGAATAGGTGCGGCGCAAATCGTTGCGCGCCGGGGCGGCGGCGTGGTAAATGTCCAGCGGCGACACGCCCCAGAACAGGGCGTACACTGCCCACACAGAGAGACTGCCCAGGCCCAGGGCTAACGTCTGGCGTCCAAGCTGTCGCCACTGCCGCTGGGGGAGCAAGGTCAACAGCAAGAAAAGCCCGGCGACCAGCCCCGCCATGCCTGTGACCAGGCTAAAAAAGGTCTCTAGGGACAGGATGACGCCGGCGGCAAACGTCCAGCCGGGGCGACGGCGGCGCAAGCCTGTGTCCAGCAGGTAAAGGGCTAAGAGGGTCAGGGTCAGGTAAATGGTGTCAAAGTTCGGCGTGAAGAGGAGCCGCCCAGGTAAAATGGCTACCAGACCCGCCGCCAGCCAGCCGCCGCCGCTGCCCCAGCGGCGGGCCGCCAGCCCATAGGCGGGCCACAGCGCCAGGGCGGACAGCAGCGGCGTCAGGATGCCCACGACCACCGCGCCAGCCAGGGCGGCATCAGGTTGGGACGCCAGCCACAGGTCACCGCAGCGAATGGCGCGCGCCCATTGGCCTAGGGGCTGGCTGATAGCCGGCAGGCGCGCCAGAACCTGCTGCACACCCCAGAAGATCAGCACAATCCCCGGCGGCTTGCTGCGCGGGTGGGGGTCAGCCGTGAAAGTGGGCATCCTTTCGGGGTAGTGAGCCAATGCAGTCTGGATGGGGCCCAGTTCCTGAGCTGCCGTCCAATAGCCGCTGACCTGGTTGGAAACGACGTATTCAAATTGCAGCGCCAGCGGGTTGGGGCGAAACAGAGCCAGCAGAGCGAGTTGCAGCAGGGTGACCAACAAGAAGAGGCCCGCCAGGGACAGCCATATGCGCCGCAGGCGGGGGGCGTCGCCAAGCCGGCGCCCTAAGCCCCACCAACCGAAGCCAAACAGAATGGCGGCGGCGGTGAATAGCAGGATGCGGCTGACGGGGGCGACGGGAGCCAGCCACCAATGCCACTCAGAGGGGCCGCGCAATGCCGGCAGCCAGTCCGCCAGGACCACCAAAGCAAAGGCAAAACCCAATAGTGCGGCGATTCTAAGCAATCGGCGGTTACTGTTCATGCGGTGATTCTACTGGACTGCTTGTATTATGAAAACAACAATTTTTAGAGCGTTTTTTGGCTGGCTGGACGTTATTCAGTACAATGAACTTGTTTGACTTTAACTATTTGCGCCCGCAGACAGCAACCTGTTACTATGCACGCGAGCCGCCAGCAGTCTCTTACACCGTTGATGGTCTGCTTCAGGCTGGCTTTGACACATCCGCAGGCTGCTGCCGGCGCCGGCGCTGACGTAAAATGGAGATAGAGAACCCGTATGTATTTGTTTCGAACTGCCAGGATTTTGTCTGTTGTTTTGCTGCTGCTGCTGGTAATGAGCCTCATTTCCGCGCGCGCAGCACGTTCTGAAGTGCAAGGTTTTGAATTCGTGAGCGTCGGCAGCGATGGCTCACCCTCGAATAACGATTCTTTTTCGCCTACCCTTTCCGTGGATGGCCGCTACATTGCCTTTATGTCTTGGGATACTACCTGGTTCCCGGAAGACGGCAACAATGCCCTTTGCTTGCCCGCCATCAACTGCATGGATGTCTTCATGCGCGACCGTCTCACGGGCGAGACGCGCAAAGTCTCGTTTACTTATGACGGCACGATGGCCACCGACGACAGCGGCGAACCCAGCATCAGCTTTGACGGCAGCCGCCTGGTGTACACCTCGTATGCCACGAACCTGGTGCCCAATGACACTAATCGGCAGGAATTCGTGCGCAATGGCATGGATGTTTTTCTCTATGAGTGGGCCAGCAATACCAACCGGCGCATCAGTTTGAGCAGCTCCGGGCAGCAGCTTGCGGGGAACAGTTTTGGCGGTGTTATTTCGGGTAATGGGCGTTACATTTATTTTGCGTCTGAAGCGAAAAACGTGATTCCTGGTATTGAACCCGACCCCATTAGTTGCCCCGACCCTATCATTGTCGGGCTGCGCTGCGCCCTCATTTATCGGCTGGATCTGAACACCAACCAGTTGGAGGTGCTGGATGCCGTGGGTATTGATGGACTGCCGTCTAATGGGATTCACGCGGCTATCGGCAACTCGGATTACAGCGGACGTTACCTCACGTTCTATTCCTATGCCACCAATCTGGCCCCAGGCGCTGCCGGCAATGGCGAGTATTACAACGTCTATCTGTACGACCACCAGACGCGCCACTTCACGCTGGTGAGCAAGAACCCCAACACGGGCGCCGGCGGCAATAACGCCAGCGGTCAGACTCGTGTCAGTCCCGATGGCAAGTACCTCATCTTCAAATCGGATGCTACCAACCTGGTAGACGGGGACACCAATAATCAACCAGACGCCTTTTTGTACGAGGTGGCTACGGGTCACATTCGCCGCGTTAACA
>JAGVTM010000146.1 GCA_019136785.1 Chloroflexota bacterium
TAGTGGGACACAATCAAGTCCAGGTGATTATCATGATTCACGTCCGCGACCGCCATATCCGTAGACATCAACGACGCCTGTCCCGGAATATGCTGCGCTGGCGCAAAGCTGCCGTCCCCATTGCCCAATAGAATGGAAACGCCGTAAAGCACATTGTTAGCCACAGCCAGGTCCAACACCATATCTTCGTTGTAATCGGCAACGTGCACGGCAATGGGGAATTTGCCGGCATTCACCATCTGCCACAACACAAACCCCCCGCTGCCGTCCCCGGCAAAGATGCCTACGCCCGTATTGTCATGCCCGCTCTCTGTGGCTACCAGGTCCAGAATACCATCCCCATTCAAATCAGCGGCATCAATGCCCCAGGGAGAAAAGCCAATCGGAAGCGGCTCATCGGCAAAAGCGCCGCTGCCATCCCCCAGCATCACCGTGATTTTCCCGCCAACGCCCGCCATCGTCACCGCCATGTCTAGATGCTCGTCGCCGTTCAAGTCGGCAATAACCATCTCTTTGGGTTCCGACCCGGACAACTCATAATCCACCTTGGGATAGAAGTTGATCGTTGGCGTACTCGCCGCGCCTGGACGCGCCAGCCAACCGGCCAGCAGCAGCGCCAGGACACTCAGACTACCATAGAAAAACAACCTTCTTTTCATTTTTGCTTACCTTTGGAAATTGTGGAGGAATCTCCCATCCATTAACGCATGTCCCCAATCTGCGTCATCTGTGATTACGTCATTCATTCTGGCGCGCCCCGTTCGTGCGGAACTATTCATCGTACAATGCCTGATTGTGCCCCTGATCCCCAATTCTGTCCAGTGAAAACCTCTTTGTCCCACCCACAATCCGAAAGTTTGTGCTATACTGCAAAGTAGAAATCAGGATTACGCAGATTTCGCAGATGAGTAGACCCCATCTGCAAGATCCCGACAGAGAAGAAAACGATGAGCCTGGAATTTGAGCAACTATCTACCGTCCTGGCCGAAATGAGCCAGAGCGAACTGCAGCGGCTGCAGCGTCAGGAAGACGACCTGGCCCAGGCCCTGCAAAAGCTGCACCGCTACGCTGTTGACTGGCGGGCCATCGCTGCCTGCGTGGCCCTGGTGGAAGCCAAGAAACCGACCATCCGCCTGGCCCGCCCCCTGGATGAGCGTGACCCGCTGAATGCCGGCATTCCCCTCCCCCCGATCCCTGCCCAAGCTACCCTCATCGCTACTGACGGCTCCCAAATTCTGCCCGACCGCCACGCCGCCTTTCTCTACTATTTGCTCAACGTTGGCGGCGTCATTTACCACCACGGCAGCGGCCACGCCCCCACCGAATTCAGCCATCCCCTCCTCAAATTCCACGAAGACGACCTCTTTATCAACGGCCAACTCGTAGACGGAACCGTCGTCGGCGCCCGCCGCGACCTGCTGGAAATGCAAACGCTGGCAGAAAAAAGTGCTGCCTGCGCCGCCATGACGCCCCCGCGCCTGGCTGTTATGGACCAGCGCCTGCTCTACTGGCCCGCCAGCAGCATGGCTGGTCGTGAAGAACGCAGCCAGATTATCGAAGGTTGGCTGGCGGCTATGACCCGCATCCGCCGCAGCGGTGCCCTGCTGGCCGGCTACGTGGATCGTCCCCGTCGCAGCAGCGTTCTCACCCTCATTGCCCTCTTGCAGCCCGACCTGACCGACTTCTTCGATATGGTGGCCCGCCAGGACGATTGGGGCAACCTGACCGATACTCACCTGTTCACCTGGCTGCTTGCGCCCGGCGAACGCAGCCGCATCTTCGTGGATATGTCCAACGACAACGACCATTACCACCAGGCAGACCCGCAAAACGAAGTCTGCTTCTTTTACCTCAACGCTGCCAGCGCGGACGCCAACCATCATGCCCCCCAGATTGCCCGCGTAGACATCCCGCGCTGGGTGGCGGACGACGAAACCGCCGTCGCCCATGTGCACGCTTTGCTGTACGATCAATGCCAGATTTTGGGCCAATACCCTTATATCATCACCCGCTCTGACGAAAAAGCCGTCGTCGGTCGCCAGGATCAAGAAGAATTGAACCATTGGATTGAACTGAAAATGCAGCAGTTAGGCATCGCTGCCGCCATTACCGCCAAACAGAGCAGCAAAGAGTATGCGCGTGCCGGCAAAACCCGCCACGAACTCCGCTAACACACTCTCAATAATTCGTAAAATTCGTGCGATTCGTGGCAAAAAACTCTCCCAGGACACATTCATGCTCAACACAATTCCTGACCCCATAGGCCGCGTCCTGCGCGCCAGCACCACCGGCTTTGCCATTGGCTGCCGCGTCTCCCAACTCCAGATCCCCGCCTTTGGCGGTCTGGTCAAAGCGCAGCCCCTCGACGACCGCGAAGCTATCTACGGTCTCATCTACGATATGCACATTGACGACGACCCCCTGGCGCGGCGGCTGGTCATGGCGGAAAACCCCCGCCCCGAAGCTGTGGACGACCAGCGGCGCAACCGCCTGCTGCCCATCGAAATGAGCGTCCTGGTCGTGGGCTCCCCGCTTAACGGACAGCTTTATCATGGCCTGCCCCCCCGCCCGCCGCTCAACCACGACCCCCTCATCATGTGCGCCGACCCAGATGAAGTCCGCCGCTTCAGCGACCGGTTGGGCTATCTGCGCCTCATCTTGCGCACCTCGGGCAGCGGCATCCCCGTGGATCAACTGCTGGTAGCCCATATTCTGGACATTTACCGCCGCCGCGGCGACGACAGCGGCTGGGCTTTGCAAGTCACCCAGGAACTCATTGAACTCTTGCGCAGCAATTATGACGTCCTGATTCCCACCCTGGAAGCCCTCAGCGAGGCGCTGCCCACTCTGCCCTGACGTGACGCGGGCATCTTGCCCGACCCTTAAAACTTTGCGCGCAAATAACTGGATTCACATATGGAAGAAACAATAGGCTATCTCATCGGTGGCGGTCTGAAGGAAGGGCTGCGGATTCGATTGGAAGTGCCGGCAGACGCCGTGCAAGAAGGCAGCTTTCTCGTCTGCGACAGCGGGCGTTGGCGCTACTTTGGCCTGGTCACCGACCTGCAGTTAGGCGCTACCGACCCCCGCTTTGCCGACGAACAAACCGACCGCCTGCAGCCCGCCATCCGCCAGGCCCTCCTGGGCAAAACCCTTTACACCACCCTGACCATGTATCCCACCCTCATGCTGGATCGCGGTCCCGAATATGGCCAGGAAGGATACCGCGAATACCAGGAAAAGCTGGAACGCGGCGAAATTGGTCCCCAACCCGTTAAAACCGTCCCCGCCCACCACGCCGCCGTCCGCCTGGCAGACGCGGGCGACGTGGCTGACATCTTCGGCGGCGATTTCGTTATCGGTCACACCATCGAACAGGGACACCCCGTCTCCCTCGATCTCAAACGCTTTATCAAACGCTCCAGCGGCATCTTCGGCGCTACGGGCACAGGCAAAAGCTTCCTCACCCGCATGGCCCTGGCTGGCTTGATGAACCTGGACGTTGCCGCCGCCCTGGTCTTCGACATGCACAACGAATACGCCTACGACGACATTGACGCCGACAAAGAAAGCCGCGTCCTCGGTCTCAAATCCCTCTTTGCCGAAAAAGTCCAGATAGCCGCCCTGGGGCGCGGCGCGCTCGTGCGCGGCAACGCCCCCGACTTCACCCTGGAACTGGCCCTGGACGACTTCCAGACCAGCGACATCAACCTGCTCAGCGAAGCCCTCAACCTCACCGATACCGCCGCCGTCACCCTCAACGCTCTGGAGCGCGACTTTGGCCCCAAATGGTTCAGCCGCTTCATGAAGATGGAACCCGGCGCAGTCGCCCTGGACCCCGAAAGCGGCAAGACCGTGCCTGCCCCCAACTCCGTCGCCTTCTGGGCGCGCCAGAGCAACATCCACGAAAAAGCCGCCGAAGCCCTGCACCGCAAACTCTCCCTCATCCACGACCGCGACTACGTCAGCCAATCCCCCGCCAGCGACGCCGTCACCGCCATCGTGGATAAGCTGGAAAATGGTCGCCACGTCATCCTCAGCTTTGGCAAATACGACGCCGACCTGGACTACCTGCTCGTCTCCAACATCCTCACCCGCCGCATTCGCGAACATTGGGTGCGCAAAACTGAGCGGCACAAATCCTTTGGCGACGCTGCCCCCCGCCCGCTGCTCATTGCCGTCGAAGAGGCGCACAAACTCCTTAGCCCACAGCTTGCCCACCAGACCGCCTTTGGCGTCATTGCCCGTGAACTACGCAAATACTTTGTCACCCTTCTCGTCGTAGATCAGCGCCCGTCGGGTATTCACGACGAAATCATGTCCCAACTGGGCACGCGCATCACGGGCTGGCTAGGCGATGATGATGACATCCGCGCCGTGCTCACCGGGCTGGCGGGACGCGACCAGCTTCGCGGCATGTTAGCCCGCCTGCGTGAGAAGGAAGAAGTGCTGCTGCTCGGCTGGGGCGTTAAAATGCCCATCCCCATCCGCTCCCGCCGCTATGACCAACAGTTCTGGGACGAAATGCGCCGCCGCCCCGCCGCCCGTTCCCGCACCATTGACGAAATCAACGCCGACCTTTTCGGCTAACCCCATTAACCATTCACCAATTCACGAATTCACCCATTAACTGTTGCCTCAACGAACCGCTTCCCCTGCCGAAATTGACTCCTGTCTCACCCTTCTAGCGGCTACGCCTGAGCGGATTGCTGCCGGCACAATCGGTCATGACGAGTCCGAACTAACCCACTCCCCCGACCGCAAAACCTGGTCCGCGCTACAAATCCTGTCCCATCTGCGCGCCTGCGACACCGTCTGGTCAGAAACCATCTACGCCATGCTGCTCCTGGACGACCCTCACTTGCCCCTGCTCCATCCCCGCGATCTCACCCGCCTGCGCCAATATACTACCCTCTCCTTTGCCGACTCCTTACAGGTGTTCACCTGGCAGCGTCAGGAACTCCTCGCCGTCCTGCGCCCCCTCCCCCTGGCTGCCTGGCAGTGCGCCGCCCTCATCGGCAACCACCGCCACTCCGTCTTCAGCCAGGCCCGCCGCATCGCCCTCCACGAATCCCAACACTGCGCCCAAATCGAAGCCCTGTTCGCCATATGATATGATAAAATTCACCTGGAAACGCTTTCAGCACGGTCAGGCTTGTCGCCCTGATCAGCGTCAAATGGCAAAAGGAAAGCAGACATGAACCGCCACACATACACGACGACAGGAACGTTCACAGACACGGGCGCCCTTATTCTGGATGAGCCTTTGCCTGAAACGGGCAGTCGCGTGCGCGTGACCATAGAGAAGCTTCCCGGAATTGTCACTCCACAGGAATTCCTACATCGTCTCCAGGCTATTCATACTATGCTGCACAGCAATGGCATATTGCCCCCAACTATTGCGGAGGTAGAGAAACGCTTGCAAGTGAAACGGGGCAGTTGGCAGAGGTAGCAAGGGGAACCAGAAATGAAAAACAATCCATTACCAAGACTTGACACTGACGAGGATCTTAGAAACAAACTTCTCCCCTATTGTCGTTTGAGATCAGGTGAAATCTGGGCCGATCCCGTCAATGGACACAAAGTTGGCTGCCTGGATGCAACAGATCCTGTCGCCATTGAGCGGCTAATGGGCGGCGACCAGGCGAAACTGGCTGTTCATGATCCTCCATATAATCTGGTTGCCTTTCAAGAAAGAGGTGTTTCCGAATACATAAACTGGTGTCGAAAATGGATACAGAACTCCTGGCATTGTTTGGCTGAAAATAGTGCCTTGTACATCTGGATTGGCGCCGACCAGAACGACAACTTTCAGCCTTTGCCTGATTTCATGATCATGATGCGCGATTTTGAGTTTACTCCCCGCAGCTTTATTACCATGCGTAATCAGCGAGGGTATGGCACGCAAAGAAACTGGATGGCCGTGCGCCAGGAACTGCTATATTATGTCAAAGGATCGCCCCATTTTGAGGTTCAATATACAGACATTCCTAAAATTCTGCGCGGTTACTACAAAACGGTAAATGGTCAAAAAACCGAGAATTTAGAACGGAGTAAGTCTGATAGCATTCGTGCCGGCAATGTTTGGGTAGATATTCAACAAGTTTTCTACCGTATGGAAGAAAACGTTTCTGGTTGCTATGCGCAAAAACCACTCAAATCTATCGAACGGATCATCAAAGCCAGTTCCCTGCCACGCGACCTGGTGCTTGACTTTTTTGCTCATTCGGGTACGACCTTGCTGGCGTCCGAAATCCAAAAACGCCGCTGCTTCACCATTGACATAGATCCTGTCTATTGTGAAATTACCATACGCCGTTTAGAGCTATTTCGGCAAAAAGGCAAGATTGGTTGGCAAAATGGTCATCCTTTTGAAAGAGAACTGCCACCAAACAACGAACTTCAGCTAACGCCCACCAATGAACCAAAGAAGGGCAATCAACCTGTCCAGGCCAGGTTGCTGTAACGGGACGGCGCCATGGAAGAACTTAAAGCGGAGCTTGACAGACTCGTTCAACAATTGAAAGACGCAGATGAATTCATTGAGCGATTAGCGACCCTCATATCAGTTTACCCCTTCAACGAATACGAGTACATCATTTCCACACTCATGGGTACAAACCTGCTAAGCCTGGACGATTACTATGAGCTGCGAGACGAGTACATCGCCAGAAATATGTATTTGTACCTGTTTGAAATTATCGCCCCAAGAGGATTCGGGGAAAGGTGGGCGCAGGGGCATCTGAAAGAATTAGTACCGGAGTTAGGCAAACCATCAAGAAAATTAGACCCAAACTACTCAGGGCAATATGATTTCTGGCTTGAGGCAGACCATCATAAAATCCGAATCGAAGTCAAAGCCTCTCGCGCTGTTGATTTTGATAGTCATGATCCGTTATATGTGAAAGCGCTGGCAACGACTTCAAACAAGAGGTTCGACATGAATTTTCAACAGGTCAAACCCAAACATTGTGACGTATTCATTTGGGTCGGGGTTTGGCGAGATCGCATTCGGTATTGGGTATTAGCCTCCAGCGAGGTTGAGAACAACAAATACTATTCAACGGGTCAACACAGGGGAAATGTCGGTGAAGGTCAACTGCATCTTAAAGATGATAATATTCACGATTTCCAGCAATTTGAATATCGCTCAACAGGCTTGTATCAGGCCATACTTGACGCCTACAACCGTCAGATATCCAGGTGATTCGGCCAGGGCAGCAAGGGCGTGAGTGCGCATACCAAAGCAGTTTTGCAAGCCTTTTTCGTCACCCTGCTGTGGGCGCTGTCCTGGGTGCTGATTAAAATTGGCTTGCAGGACATTCCCGCCCTGACATTTGCCGGGCTGCGCTACTTTCTGGCCTTCTTCTGCTTGCTGCCATTGGCGGCGCGGCAAGGGGAACTAAAGTCGCTGCGGATGCTGGCGCGCCCCACCTGGGGACGATTGCTCCTATTGGGGCTGGTTTACTACACGGTGACGCAGGGGGCACAGTTTTTGGCGTTGTCCTATTTGCCGGCAATCACCACCTCCCTCGTCCTTAGCTTTACCCCCGTGGCCGTCGCCCTGCTGTCCGGCCTCCTTCTGCGCGAACGCGCCACCCCCTTCCAATGGCTGGGCATTAGCCTCGCCGCCGCTGGCGCCCTCCTCTACTTCTGGCCCATAAACGTTCCCGCCGGGCAACTAATTGGTCTCATCGTCATTTTCATTGGCATGTTAGCCAACGTGCTGTCCGCCATCATGGGCCGGGCCATCAACCGCGCCCGCCTGTTGTCGCCGCTAAGCATCACATTGGTGAGCATGGGATTGGGGTCGCTGCTGCTGTTAATCATGGGCATTTTCTTCCAGGGACTCCCCCCTTTGACCGGACGCGCCTGGCTCATCATCCTCTGGCTGGCAGTCGTCCACACCGCCTTCGCCTTCACCCTCTGGAACCACACCCTACGCACCCTGCCCGCCGTCGAATCCAGCATCATCAACAACACCCTCGTCATCCAGATTCCCATCCTGGCAGTCCTCTTCCTGGGCGAAACCATGACTCCCCGCCAGAGTGCCGGCCTCCTCGCCGTCGTCCTGGGCACCCTCCTCGTCCAACTCCGCCGCCTTCCCTCCCCCAAAAATTAACCATTCACCAATTCACCAATTAATCATTCTTCCCCCTGCTG
>JAGVTM010000607.1 GCA_019136785.1 Chloroflexota bacterium
AGGAATGAACCCTTGCCACGCAAGATTATCCGCTGACAGCAAAGCCATATCCTCGTTTCCCGTGTTGTTGATCAATTCCACAAAGATGGGCACACGATTGGCGCGGTTCAGGCTGGAAAGCGTAAACAGCCGCTGCACCGTATTGCCTGCCGTTTCCCAATTCACCAGAAACACATCCTGCTGGAACTCCGGCGGACGCCACACAATCATATCATCGGGGCGCAGATGCAAATGCTGGATGCCATTTTGCCGGATGCCTGGCGCGGCTGCCGCCAACTGCAAAATGCGACCAATGTCCAGGTCGGTAAGCACCGTTTCCTGATAGGTAGCCCACAGCGTGGGCACATCTTTAATCAACTCCAGATCAACCCCCTTGTTCAGCAGCGCCTGTAAAAGCTGCTGCTGGCGGCGGTTGCGGTCAAAGTCGCTGGTCGTGATACGCGAACGCGCATACCAGAGCGCCAGATCCCCATCCATGTGGTGCATCCCTTGTGCCAGGGTAAACCGTACCCAGTTCTCTTCCACGTTAATGTCCAGTTCAGGGGATTTGAGCCGCCAATCTGTCAAACTGCACCCCACGGCAATGTCTACCCCCCCCAGCGCATCCACCACCTGTTTGAAGCCGGCAAAATCTATCTGTACCGTGTAGTGAATGGGCACGCCAAAGTTATAGAGAATGGTGTCCTTCAACTGCCCAATGGGCCCTGTGGGGTAACCGGCGATGGATCCGTGTAACATAGCCTGGTTGATATTGGCCATACGCCAGCCAGGGATATACACGTAGAGGTCGCGCGGCAGGGAGAGCAGCGCGGCTGTCTTGTTCCTGGTGTTGACCGAGGCGACGAGGATGGTGTCTGTGTTAGCTGCGCCCGCGCTCAAGGGGTAATCATTGCCCAGCAGCAAGATATTGGTCGTGCCGGCAGGCAGTTCAAACGTGGGAACCGCCGTGGGGATGGGCAAATCACGCGAGTCTACCGCGTTGGGGCGCGGCGTGGGCACCGCCAGCGTATGGGGCCACTGCGGCGCCGGCGTAGGCGTGGACGTCGGCGGTATCGGCGTGCGCGTGGGCGCGGCAGGACGGGTGGCTGTGGCACTCCCCATATCTGCCGCCGCCGTTGCTGCTGCCGCAGCGGGTGTCTCCCCAAACAGCGCCGTGGGGGTATGCGGCGTTTCCGTCTGCCCCGGTGGCGCCGTTTCTCTCTGCGGCGTAGGCGAGGTCGCCGCAGCTACAAAGGCTGTCGGCATAACGGTCGGGTCAGACGCTGCCGGCGGCGCGCCAAACTGCCCTGAAGCCTGACAACTCACCGCCCCGGCGGCCAGCGGCAGCAGGCAAAAGACAACGTAACGAAACAGACGACGCAAAAGACAACCAGTCATACAGCACGGGGGGGGATCGGCGGCAGACGCTACAGCTTTTCGCCAAAGAGGTGTTGGGTGCGGGCAAAGACGACGTAACCAAAGACGAAGGTGACAATAGCTGTTACCAGGGTGCGCGCCAGAAAAGCCAGATCCATGGGCGCGGGCCCCAGGCTGCCTGTCGTACCCCACAACACGGTGCGGTAAGCGTCCACAATGGAGGCCATCGGATTAAACCAGCGCATCAACTGTGCCGGCACAAAAGTGATGTGGGCAATCGTTTGCTGCGCTCCGTATAGCTCCAACGGATAGAAAATGGGGGTGAGAAAGAAACCCGCCAGCAGCAGCACGTCCAGAATCATCACCACGTCGCGGTAAAAGACGTGCAGCGCGCTGCACAGCAGGCACAGCCCCAACGTAAAAATCAGTTGGGTGAACAGAATAACGGGAACCCACAGGGCATGAACCGTCAGCCCCAGGCCAGAGCCATAGAGAAAGACGACCAGCACCAGCAGGGCAATTAGAAAATGGACCAGATTGGACAGGATGGCGGCGGTGGGCAGCAGTTCGCGGGGAAAATAGACTTTCTTGATGAGCGAATCGTTGCCCGTGATAGACACCGTGCCCGACATCAGCGAGGAACTGAAGAAGTTCCAGGGGATCAGCCCTACCAGGAAAAAGACGGAATAGTCGCGGATACCCTCGTTGCGGAAAATGGTGAAGATGAGGCTGAAGACAACCATCATCAACAGCGGATTGAGCAGGCTCCACAGCACACCCAGCAAAGAGTTCTTGTAACGGACTTTCAGGTCGCGGGCGACGAGATTGCGCAGCAGGAAGCGGTATTGGATCAGTTCGCGCAAGTGGCGGCGAATGCCGGCAAAACCTCCGCCTGCCGCTGACTCAGCAGCCAGGCTGTGTTGCATAGGCGTCTATCCTCTGCCCCGGTTCGACGTTCATGACCGCCATTATAATGAGTTCAAAAGCAATCAGCAATTCTGGCGACCACAGCCCGGCGGCTGCCCCGCAAATCGGCGCCTTTCTGCGTCATCAGCGCGCCATTTTCCACCTTCCGCCACACCTTGCTAGAAAGTCACCTGTGGGAAAATTCCCGTTAGCGCAAAGGTGCTGGCGCGGTAACCATAAACCCGCAGCCGCCAGTTACCCGTATACACCTGGTTCTGATCCACCGTATCACTGCTGGTGCCACCGTTCACGCTCGCCTGGCGCAGTTCCCAACCAAAGCCAGGACGATACTCATCCAGATACAGATCAGCATCGCCAAGCTGCGTCTGGCAACTGGCCCAGGCGCGGGCAGCCCCGCTGATGTAATAGCGCCGCTCGCCGCCCCAGGCCACGTCAGGGTCTTCTTCCAGATAAAGCGCCGCATCGCCCCCTTTCCCACTCGTCACATAAATGCCCACATCCAACACCTCCGTCGGCTGCGCCAGCGGCGGCGTTTTGCGGTCATCGGGTTCCTCTCCATACGTCTGCGCCGTTAACTCCTCCAGCATAGCTTCTGCTTCATCGTTGGGGATGAGCCGCAGTTGCAGCGGCGCGGTCTCTATATATCCGTTCACCAGCGATTCCAGCCCGCCAAGCCGGATAGCAAAGCGCGTATCGCCCTGCTCAATCTGTCCCCAAACCTGCACCACAGGTTGCGGGTCTTCAAACATAAGTTCAGGATTGTATGCCATGATCGATCTCCTTCGTAAATAGTGGTATCGTAGGACGGGTTGGCAACCCGCCCCTTCCCCTGGGGGAAGGGGGTTGGGGGATGGGGGTCTTCACCCCCGTTTGTCTTACAAAAATTCGTGCCATTCGTGCAATTCGTGGCAAAATCTTCATCCCTCACTGGCAGGCGGCTGCCCGTCAACCGCGCAGCGGAAACCCAGATCAGGACGAGTCGCCGTACTCAAGGCATCAGCCCGAAAAGTCGGGCGAGCCTGTTCAGCGCCAAGCAAATAACTACTGCCGCGCACCACCAGCCTGGCCTCGGGCGCAGCGCCATCCCAAACCGCCGCCCCGTAAGGATCGGCGTAAGGGTAAGGCTGGAAAAGCGTGCCCGTCCACTCGAGGACGTTGCCGGCAAGATGATAAATCCCTCCCGGCGTTCTACCCGCTGCCAGCGTCTCCACTGCCTGCAACGTATTGCCTTCTGGCCCAAAAGCCACATTAGCCCGCGTTTCATCCAGCGCCGCGTCGCCCCAGGGCCAGGGACGCAGTTCAGGCCCCCGCGCCGCCATCTCCCACTCCACCTCCAACGGCAGGCGGCGCCCTATCCAGCGGCAGTAAGTCCACGCCTGCGCCGCGCTGACACCCACCACCGGCAGCGCCTGGCTGGCTTCATTTTGCCAGTCGTCCGTCACGCTCTTGGGTTCCGTACAAGCCACCCGCATACAAAGACCGTACTGGCGGTTCGACACCTCGTGCCCCTCCATATAAAAACCGGCCACCTGCGCCGTCCAGGACGGTCGGGCTTCGGGCAGGCTGGCGTCAGCCCCTATCGTGATGGCCCCGGCATCCACCCACACCAACGCCCCGGCCAGATCAATCGCCTGCTGCCGCAGCCATTGACGGTACACCAGCGTTCCCCCCGCTGCCAACAGCAGCAAAGTTAAAACAACCCGCAGCCCCCAGGTGAAGCGCGAAAGCGTCCCGGCTGTGGCTGCCTGCGCCTGTTCCGCCGTCTGCTGCTGCGCCTGCGCCAGCAAACCGGCTTGTAAAAAACGGCTCTCCAGCAGGTTCAATTCAGCAGCGGGCAGCGCCGTTTGCGCCTGTTCCAGTTGCGCGCCGCGATAGAGGAAACTGACGTCTTCCCCATGTTCCTGCCACACCCCGGCTGCCTGCGTCAGGCGACGCCAGACGATAAGCTGGCTCCGATTCTCGTCCAACCAACGCCCCAACCGTGGCCAGGCGGTGATAATGCTTTCGTGGGTCAGTTCCAAAATGCCGGCATTCACCGTCACCAACCGCACCTGCTGTCCGGACAACTGCCACAACAGCCTGTCCCAATCCGCCGGCGTCGCCCCCGCCAGCGACAAATCCGCCCGGCTCAGGCGGCTGCGACTGTAACTTCCCTGTTCGCTCAAATGCACCAGGCGCAAAAAAAGGTGGCGCGCCAGCCGCTGTCCTTGCTCATCCAGCCCGTTGTACACCTCCTCTGCCGCCCACTCAATAGCCTGCCCCACGCTGCCAATGCCGGCAAATGCCTCATGGGTCAGCAGGCGGCCTACCCGTCGCTGCCAGAGTTGGGTCATGGTGGCTTGCAGCAGCGGCAGCGCCTCCGGGCGGTGGTCCACCTCGCGTAAAATGACCTCTGCCAGCCCTTTCTCCAGTCGCGCGCCCCGTTTTTCTGCCGGCAGCGTAATAGCCTCGTGCAGCCCCGTTTTGCTCAACGGCCCCAACACAAACTGATGTCGCCCCAGCAGTGGGCTGAGGTCCGCCAACTGCATCGCCTGATCCACAAAATCCAGCCGCAGCGCAGCGACCACTCGCGTCCTCCCCTGCGCCAGCCCCGCCAGATTGGCGGCAAACTGGCGGCGCTGCCCATCATCTGTGGTCAGCGTGAACAGTTCTTCAAGCTGATCCACAAAGATAAAGACCCGCTTACCCTCAGCCTGACGCGCCAGCCAGGCTGCCAACCACGTGCTGGCGCCATCGCCGCGCGCCAGCAACCGTTGCTCTAATTCATCCACCTGGGCGGCGTAATCCGCCTGGTCGGACGGGTTCGTCAGGGCGCACAGTTGCGCCGCCAGCGCGTAGCAAGGGCGGCTGCCGGGGACGAAATGCAGGATCGCCTGGGATTGAGCGGCGGCGCGGGGCAAAATGCCGGCAGCCACCAGCGATGATTTGCCCCGCCCCGAAGCCCCCGTGACCGCCACAAAAGGGTTGTGCTGGATCAGCCGCCACAGCCCCTCAATCTCCTCCTGCCGTCCATAAAAGAACGGCGCCTGGTCGCGCCCAAACGCCGCCAGCCCACAATACGGAGCTGGCTCGTCCGGCAGCGCGCCTGACTCATCCGGCACTCCCCCTTGCAGTTCATCCGCCAGTTCCTGGGCCAGCAGCGGCAGCTCAATCAGGCAGCGGTCGCCTGGGCGCATCTGTTCCGCCAGCAGCCCGATGAACAAAACCAGCCCGTTATTGCCCGCCTCATCCTGCTGCCGCCCCAGAAAATCAATGACCAGTTCCACCCGCCGCGCCGGGCTGTTGGCTTCCGGCAGCAAATCGCGCCAGGCAGCCACTCGCCGATCCACAAACAACGCCCGCAATTCGCGGTCGCTGGACGTAGGCGCGCAGGCTAACAAAGCCTGATGCAGACGCTTATACAACACAGAAGAAAGAGCCGTCATAATCGTTGCGGCAGCTACTGGCTGAAAACATCGTCAGTAAAGAGGCTACAACCACATTCAACCACATTTCCACCAATATCGTCAAGTAACTGCTGCCAGGGCAGAAGGAATGGAGGGCTAGGGGTCTCTCTCCCCCGGTTACCAGTTTTTTTCTTAAACCTCAACCAACCTTTCCTACAGGGCAGGGCTGACACCCATTTCTATGGGCAATTTTGGGCGCGTCTGCGCCCAAAATTGCCCGTCGCCGATGCCGCCGGACGATGCGTCCGCGCCGGACGATGTGTCCGCGCCGGACGATGCGTCCGCGCTCGCTTTGTGGGGCCAGTAGGCGGTTAAAGCGATCACCACGTTTTACTGGGGTGTTACCGCCAACAACAGCCGCAGCACAAATTGCCCTCCCTGTCACCGCAGACTATAATCATGCGCAGCGTAGCCAACATCCCTTGCTGCGCCCTGTACACATAACCAAAGACTGAAAGCCGCTGCCACACCAACAGGACAGACACATGGCACTATTTGAAGTAAAAGGGCTCCTCAAAAGCTTCGGCGGACTCAATGCCGTAGACTACATGGACTTGCACGTCAATGAAGGCGAGATCGTCAGCATCATTGGCCCCAACGGCGCCGGCAAAACCACCCTGTTTAACCTCATCACCGGCTTCTATCCCGCTGATGCCGGCAGCATCCTCTTTCAACGAGAGGAGCTAATGGGCTTGCCGCCGCACCAGATCACCCGCCGCGGCATTGCCCGCACCTTTCAAAACGTGCGCCTCTTCACCAATATGACCATCCTGGAAAACGTCATGGTCGGGCAGCACTGCCGCTCCCGCTCCGGCGTCTTTGGCGCCGTGCTGCGCACCCCCGCCAACCGCGCCGAAGAAAAACGCATCCGCGAAAACGCCGTCCAACAACTTGCCTTCTTTGGCAGCCGCCTCACCGGCTACCGCCTGCACCAACCCGCTTTTGTCCTATCCTATGCCAACCGCCGCCGCCTGGAAATCGCCCGCGCCATGGGCACTGGGGCTACATTGCTGCTGTTGGATGAGCCGGCTGCCGGCATGAACCCCCGCGAAACAGGCGAAATTACCAGCCTGATTGGCCGCCTGCGCGACGAGCGCGGCTTCACCATCCTGGTCATTGAACATGACATGCGCCTGGTCAAAGGTGTATCGGATCGCGTCATCGCCATGGATTATGGGCGCAAAATCGCCGAAGGCTCCTACGAAGACGTGACCCACAATCCGCTGGTAGTAGAAGCCTACCTGGGTCGCCAGACCAAAGCCACCCGAGACAAACATCTCGCCGCCGGTTAACGCCGCGGCTGGAGGCAAAAATGACCTCACAATCTATGCAATCCGACGTAAGCCGCCGCGGGTTTCTGCAAATGGCTCTGGCTGCTGCCGCTGGCGCAGCCGCTGCGACCGGCGCCGGCGCCGCCCTGCTGCTGGATGCCGGCAGCAGCAGCGCCACCATAACCACCACAACCGCTCACCTTGCCGCCGCCCCCCTCACCCGCAGCCAGGCAGCCGCACAGGTCACCCAAAACAGCGCCGATCTTTTCAGCCAGCTTGTGGCCGCGCAGGCAGACAACATGCGCCTGCAAACCGAACTGGCTGCCGCCCAGCGCAAAATCGAGAGCCTGCAAGCCGGTACAAGCCAGGATGGCATGGTGCAAGCCATGCAAACAGAACTGGACAGCGCCCACCAGGAAGTTAGCGTCCTGGCTGGCCTGGTAGCTCTGTATGAGCAGTTGGACGCCGGGGACATTGAAACCGTCATTGACAACGGGCTGGCTGCCGTCGGCGAGGGCTTTGCCGGACTGCTGGAGAGCCTGCCCGGCCTGGGGGAAGGGGTAGCCCTGGGAGAACAGGTGTTGGCTTCTCTGGAAGCCCAAATGCCCCTGGTAGACAGCGGGCGGCAGTGGCTGGCGCACCAGTTGGAAAAGCTAGGCGGCTACCTGGATGCCGTAGAACAGGTGCTGCAAGAAGCGGCTGCTCGCGTTGGCTCTTTCCTGGATTTGCTCAGCGATTGGTTCCAGGAACTGCTCAAATGGCTGCCCTTTGGCATTGGCAGCCAGGCGGCGCTGGTTGTAGACGCCCTGACCACCCTGCTAAACGAAACCCCTCACACCATCAACGGTTTGCGCGCCAACGTAGCCGAACCGCTGGATCTATGGCTGGCGGAAGAAGATGGGGAAAAACATATCCAGCGCCGCTTCATCACCCCCCTGCGCCAGAAAACGATGGCCCCCATTTTACCGGCAATCACCCAAACCGAACAAGTGCACGCTGCCTACCAGACGCAGCTAGCCGAACCAACCCGCCAGGCCCTCGCCGCCCGCCGCCAAACCCGCCAACTCATCGCCCAATACCGCCACGACCACCAACTCTAACCCCACCCCCAGGAAAAGTAACGGTAGGCGAAAGCCACCGTGCGCCCTCCC
>JAGVTM010000301.1 GCA_019136785.1 Chloroflexota bacterium
GTGCAGATGCCGGATGGTGTAATCGGGCGTGACGCCGTCCAGGGCGCGGTCGAGGTGGGGCGGGCGGATGAGGACGCTGGTCATGCCGGCATCGTTGGCGCCAGCAATGTCGTGGGCGGGGCGATCGCCCACGTACATGGCCTGTGCGGCAGTGACGCCCATCAAATCCAGGGCGCGCTGGAATATGGCCGGGTGGGGTTTCATGTAGCCCGTTTCGCCAGACGTAATGCGCACAGGGAAAAATTCGAGTAGAGCATAGGCGCGCAGTTCAATGTCGCGCATCCACATGGGGGTGAAGGAGTTAGTAATCAAGCCTAACTGGTAGCCACGCTGCCGCAGTTCAGTCAAGACTTCATGGGCGTCAGGGAATGGAACTACGCCAGGGATCGGTTCCCAGTTGTAGGCGCGCAGCAGCGGCAAGGGAGCCAGCCGGGACATCTCAATGCCGTAGATGAATAATGTGCGGCGCAGCGCTTCCTCCAGGCGAGCGGCTACCCAATCTTTTTTAGCCTCATCCCAGACAGCCTGAATGGATTGCAGCAGCGTCTGCCCGAAGTCTGCCAGCGGCGGCAGGCGGTAGCCCATGCCCTGTAAATAAGCGTGTACACCTGCCGCTCGCGCCTGCTGGAAGTCGCGCCAATTGAGCGTCCCTTGCGACCAATCCAGCAAAGTGTCATCCAGGTCAAAAATAACAGCTGTGATCTCTTTGTCCATCATATCTCTTCAGCAAAACGGTGCAGCAGGATGACTAACCCCAAACCAGCGCCAGCCAGCAGCGCGGCAAACAAGATTTCCCAGTTGAACGCACCCTCCAACGTCAGCGTGGGCAGCACGTTTTGCTGCACGGCGGCGATTTTCTCGCCATAGCTATCCAGCACCAATGCGCCTTGCTCATCAACCAGATAAGCCAGGTTCTTCTTCCAGGGCCACACCTTGCGCAGGCTGCCCAACATGAGGCCCGTGAGCAGGGCGACGGTCAGGTCGTGGTACTTGCGGAAAAGCCAGCCAATGATCTGGGCAAACGTGATCAGGCCAATACCCGCGCCCACAGCCACAAACCCCAGGCTGACCAGGTCGCGGGAGGTGACGGCGCTGAGGACGTAGTGGTATTTGCCCAGCAGCACCAGAATAAACGCGCCAGAGATGCCGGGTAGGATCATAGCGCAGATAGCCACGGCGCCGCTGAGGAAGAGAAAAGGGTAGGTATCGGGCGTGCGCGCTGGCACCAGACCCACCAGCCAGTATGCGCCGACAGCGCCAACGACCAGCGCCGCCAGCAACGGCGGCGACCAGCGGGGGATGCGTTGGGCCACGGTCACCACCGAAGCCAAAACCAGGCCAAAGAAGAAGCTCCAGATCAGGGCCGGATGGTGTACCAACAACCATTCCAGGGCATGGGATAGAGAAAGGATAGCGATCAGAATACCTGTGGCTAAGGATAGGAGAAAGGGCCAGTTGAGGATTTGCAGGGCTTTGTGCAGCCGCAGCCGCAGCACCTCGCGCAGGAAGTGGGGTTCGCCTACGGTGCGGATAGAGTCAATCAGTTCTTCGTAAATGCCAAATATCAGGGCAATGGTGGCCCCGGAAACGCCGGGGACGATGTCGGACGCGCCCATGAACAGGCCACGTATGGTCAAGCCCAGATAGTCGCGCCAGTTTCGTTGGTCGCGGGCAGTATTGGTTACGTTTGGAGTCGGTTGTGACATAGATCAGATTGGTTGTAAGAAGGGGCTGAAAAGCAGCGTTAGGACGTGTTCGTAACAGAACGACTACTTGCGGAACAGTTCGCGCACAATGATATTGCGCTGAATCTGGCTGGTGCCTTCGTAAATCTGGAAGATCTTGGCGTCGCGCATCAGCTTTTCCACCGGGTATTCCGACATGTAGCCGTAGCCGCCAAACACCTGGACGGCGTTGGTGGTG
Organism: Chloroflexota bacterium; assembly: GCA_019136785.1. Classification (GTDB taxonomy): domain Bacteria; phylum Chloroflexota; class Anaerolineae; order Promineifilales; family Promineifilaceae; genus JAGVTM01. The sequence goes on from JAGVTM010000301.1 coordinate 1,924, forward strand.
ACTTTCATGGCGGTATCGGCGGCGTAGGCTTTGGCAAAGGCGGCAGCGGTGGTATTGGGTTCGCCTGCGTCCACCGACCAGGCAGCTTTCCATACCAACATGCGCGCCGCTTCTACTTGCATCGCCATGTCCGCGACCATGTGGCCGATGGCCTGGTGCTGCCAGATGGGCTGCCCCATGGTCACGCGAGTCTTGGCATATTTGATGGCTTCATCCAACGCCCGCTGCGCCACGCCGACTGCGCCGGCTGCCACACCAGGGCGGCTTTTGTCGAACACCTTCATCGCCGTAATGAAGCCTTCGCCCTCGTTGCCCAAACGGTAGGAAACGGGCACTTGCACATTGTCGAAGACAACTTCGGCGGTGTCGGAGGCGTGCTGCCCCATTTTGTCGAATGGCTTGCCTACGCTGACGCCGGGCCAGGAACGCTCCACGATGAAGGCGCTGATGCCTTTGTATCGTTTGCCTGGGTCGGTGTAGGCGAAGACGGTGTAGAAGTCAGCCACGGTAGCCCCGGTAATGAAGGTTTTGCTGCCGTTGAGAATGT
>JAGVTM010000056.1 GCA_019136785.1 Chloroflexota bacterium
TTAGGAGCCAACACCATGGGATCGCCGCCAGAGAGCAGCACGTCCCGGATTTGCGGCGTGTTTTCAATGTATTCAATCTGGGCGTCAAACTCGGCGCGGCTGAAGGTTTGCGTGGGGTCGCCCACTATGCGGCTGCGGGTGCAGTAGCGGCAGTAGCTGGCGCATTGGGTGGTGACCAGCATCAAGACGCGGTCAGGATAGCGGTGGACTAATCCGGGAACTGGCGAGTGTTTGTCCTCCGCCAGCGAATCTTCCATCATGGAGTGGAACGGCACCATCTCTTTATCTGTGGGAATGACCTGGCGGCGCACAGGGCAGGTGGGATCGTCGGGATCAATCAGGCTGGCAAAATAGGGGGTGATGTCCACCCGAAACAACCCTTTGCTGCTCAGGGCTTTCTTTTCAGAAGCGGTCAAATTAATGACGCGGCCCAGCTCTTCCACGCTGTTCAGGCGATGGGCCATCTGCCAGCGCCAGTTCATCCACTCTTCATCGGGCACGTCAGCCCAATAGGGGGCGCGGGTATATACTTTGTCCGTTAGCGGCTGTAAGGCTTTGGTAGCCATCTGTCATTCTCCTTGTATACGCGCGGGCGCGGGCAAAACAATCGCGCCGATTGTACGCTATGTGGATAGATTTAAGCAAAAGGCGGCATCATTCGCTCACGCGGCAGTCCGCTCACGCGGCAGTCCGCTTACGCGGAGACGGGTAACACCCCAGTGAATCGTGGCGATCTCTTTAACCGCCTATCGGCCCCACAAAGCGGGCGCGACCGCATCGTCCGGCGGCATCGGCGCCGGGCAATTTTGGGCGCAGATGCGCCCAAAATTGCCCATAAAATTGGGTGTCAGCCCCCGCCGTAGGCGGGGGCTGACACCCACTACGGTTAAGCGCAGCGGTGCAGCGGCGCAGCGCTACCCGGAGATGCTGACGCCGCCTGGCGGCGCGGTTTATGGCGTTTCTTCGATGGTCAGCAGCAACTGCGTTTTGGCATAGTAGTCGTCGCCGGGCAAGCCCGTGACGGCGCTGATGGCGGCGCTGCCGGCAATGCCGGGCGGCAAGGTGAGATTGACTTCCCAATAGCCGAAATCGTCCACAACGGCGGTAGCCTGGCTGAGTATCTGACCGCCGTCAAGCGTGACGGTAGCCAGAACGGTGTCGTCCACCGCGTTATAAGCCAGGCCCGACACGGTGAAGCTCTGACCGGCGCGGGCGGCGCCGCCGGCAATCGGGTTGACAATGAAAATGCCGGCAGCCGCCTCATCCGTTTCTGCCAAAATGTTAATAGGAACCAACGCCTGCCGCCATGTGTCCGTGCCCGGCGCGCCGAAATAGGCAATGGCGCACGCCGGCCCAGACAGATTGCGCGGTACGCCAATGTAGCCATACCAATAGCTGCCGTACCCGCCCCCAATGCCAAACGATTGTTTGGCTGCTTCTGTCTGGCAGTCGTCAATCAAGATTTTCATGGTAATCAGCCCGCCGGCGGGCAAACCTGTCTGCCCATCCATGAATAAATAGTAACCGGCTACCACGTTTTGGTTATATAGCGGGCGCTGCAGCACCAGGAAACGAGGCGTGCGGCTGGCGTCTAGAGTCAGCATGACGGCGCGCACCTCCGCCGTGATGATCTGGTTCTGGCTGTCGCGGATGGTGGCTTGCAGTTGGGCGGGGCCAACCACAAACTCGGGGACCGTAAAAGACGCCTGCCAGGCGTCGGTGTTGCCGCCGCTGCGACTAAATGTGGCGGGCGTGTCTACCAGCACAATCCGGTCGGGCGTGATCAGCGTCACCCAGATTGTTTGCCCTTCGTTGCGCTGCGCCAGCCCAGACAGAGTCATTTCGCTGCCCAACACGAGAGATAGATCGCCCGTGGGCTGGCTGATAGAAATGAGTGGGCTGACGGGCGCAGGCGTGGCGCTGGGACGAGGGGGCGGAGCGGTGGGCGACGGCGGCAACGCTGTGCTCGTAGCCAGCGTGTTTTGCCCCAGGTCGCGGGTAGGCGGCGGCGGCGTGTGCGTTGGCGTAACCGTGGGAACCAGCGCCGTGGGCACGGGCGTGGGCAGAGCCGGCGCGCCGCAAGCAGCCAACAGCAAGGTCAGCGTGGTCAGAAGGAAGAAGGTGAGCTTAGATAAATTCATGTCGCAAGGAAAATTTGTAACTATTCCAGTACGGCGCACTGTGCGTCGCACCTCGTTTGCCACTCTCCGCCCGGCGTGTAGAGAGGCGGAGGGAACAGGCTGGCAGCCTGCTCTACGTGAGGTCTGGCGTCATCATAAGCCAATCGGGGGCAAATGGCAAGACTGCCATTCTTCCCACGTTTTGCCCCTGACGGCGGTACGGGCTACAATGGCGCGTTTTGAGTGGGTATATAACCATGAATTCAATGTTGCTGGTGGTTATTCTTATTTTTCTGGCGACTATGGCGGTTTTGTTGACCGCCATGCGCCGCCAGCCTGGGCCGGCCCGCTGGCTGGCCTGGGGCAGCGTGGCGCTGGTCACGGCGGGCTGGTTCCTGGCGCGCCAGCAAATACTGCTGCCGCCGGCTGCCGGCACAGAAAACAGCTTGAACGATCTGCAACTGTTCTGGCGCTGGCGCGTGGATATAACGGCCTGGCAGATGAGCAGTTGGCTCCTGCTGTTGCTGCTGCTGGCGATCAGCGTCTGGCGGGAGGAAAGCGAGCAGACAGGCGCTCACCTCTCCCTGGTGTTGGGGTTGGGACTGGCCGGGCTGCTGTCGCTGTGGGCGGAGACGCCGGCAGCCCTTATCAGCAGTTGGGCGCTGCTTAGCGGTCTATGGTGGGCGGGCTTGTGGCTGAACAGCGATGCGATCGGTCGCTGCGACCGCGCGCGGCAGGATGCGCGCCTGTGGCTGTGGTTGCTGGGCTTGTGGGGGGCGATTTTCTGCCTGTGGTGGGGTCTGGCTGTCGCTGGCGCAAATGGACGCCCCTCAGGCTGGCTGTTGTTGGCGGCTGTGGCGCCAATGGGCGTCTTTCCTTTTCATGGTTGGCGGTCTGCTCAAGTCAGACAGCGTGTTTCCTGGTGGGCGCTGCTGCTGCTTGTGCCCGCGGCCAGCGGCGCCAGCTTGTTGGTACGCACGGCGGCGGACGCGACGTCCACGTCCGCCGCTGCCTATACGCTGCCGTTGACCGGGTTGGGTCTGTTGAGCCTGATGGCGGGCGGGCTGCTGGCCTGGCGCGAACTGGATGACCCCTGGCGTCTGGCGGCTGCCTTGAGTATTGGGCAGGCGGGCCTGGTTGTGCTGGCGGCTGTCTGGGCTGGTCCGGCGGCGGCTTTGGCGGAAGCGCGCGTGCTGCTGCTGGCCTGCGGGCTTTTGTTTGTCGCCAGCCAGGCGGAACATAAGCTGGTGCGGTTGTTGGCCGGGGCGCTGGCAGCGGCGGCTCTGGCCGGGGCGCCGCTGTTGGCGGGTTTTGCCGGCAGAACCGCCCTCTACGATGCCTGGTTAGCCGATGGTCGCCTGCTGCTGCTGGTAGTCACGCCGCTGCTGCTGTCTGCCGCCGGCGGCAGTCTGCCGCTGGCGGCGGCGGCGCTGCTGGGCATTGGCATCTGGCGCACGCCGGAGACAGACGAGCGGCGGCTGTCTTTGCCGGCAACGGGACGACCTGCATTTGTGGCGGTGCAACTGGGGCTGCTGCTGCCTGCCGCGGCGCTGCTGACGACACAAGGGCTGGCTGCCGCCGGCTGGTTAAGCTGGCTGTTGACGCTGCTGCCATTGGGCGCAGGCGTTTTCCTCATCCGCCATGCAGGGTCTGCCCTGGAAATAGCCCAACTTGTGCGCCAGAGTCTGCAGCTGCGGCTGCCCTGGCGCGCGGCTTCTGCCGGCGGGCGGGCTGTCGTGGAGAGCATTGGGGCGGCTTTGCGCGAAGCTGCCGGCATTCTGGAAAGTGAAGGCGGCATGTTGTGGCTGCTGCTATTTCTCATTTTGTTCTGGCTGGCGCGCCAGGGTTAAACCTCAAAACAAACCGTATGTTCGCTGATTTTCCCACTCTATTCGACTGGCTGGCCCGCCTTCAATTCCTGCAAGGCTTTCCCGCGGCTTATTTGGTCCTGTTGATGGCGGTGATTATCGTGGTGGTGCGCGATTGGCGTCTTACGCTATTGGCGCTGCTGCTGCTATATCTGGCGGCAACCCTCCTGTTTGTGGAACTGCTGGATCCCCGTCTGGCGGTGGTCAAAGCGTTCACAGGCATGTTTGTCTGTCTCATTTTGTACGTGACGGCGCGGCAGGTGAATTGGGGAAAACTGCCGGTAGATATTTCCCCCATAGAAGCCGTGCAACTGCGCGCCGAGCGGCAGATTCGTTTTGGCCCTTACCTGCTGCCCACCACACTCCCCTTTCGCCTCTTCCTGGCCCTGGTGATGGCTCTGGTCGTGTGGACGGTGGGGCAGCAGCCCACTTTTCAACTGCCTGCCATCACTCAGCCCTATCTGACCCTGGCTGTTTACGCCCTGGTGGGGATGGGCGTGCTGCAAGTCAGTTTAACGGCGGAGCCATTGAAGGCGGGCACTGGGCTGCTGATGTTTATGGCTGGTTTTGAACTGTTTTACCACGCCCTGGAACAGTCCGTATTGATGTTGGCGGCGCTGGCAGCTTCTAATCTGGTGCTGGCTTTAGCCATTGCTTACCTGACGCAAATCAGGCACACCCCTGGCGTTCTCTTTGATTGAGGTAACCCTTGCCATGGAACTCTGCCATATGAATAAGAGGAGGCCATGAGCTTGCCTGCGCCCTTGTTGTTGATGGGGGGGCCGCTGCTGCCGGCATTGGCCACTGCGGCCCTGCGCCGTTGGCCCAGATTGGCGGCTGGTGTGGGCGCAGCTTGCGCCCTGCTGCTGTGGCGGCTGACAGCCAGCCTTTCTCTGGACGCTGCGTCAGCCGCCGGTCTGTTTGCTGGCGACACCCTGCTGCTGTTGGGCCGCTCGCTGACCCTGAGCGAAGGGGTGCGGCTGGCTTTTGCCCTGCTGTACGGCGGGCTGGCGCTGCTGCTGCTGTTGTCCATCTGGCTGCCGCAAGGGAGCGATTTTACGCCGGCTTCTTTTGCCGTTTTATCCATTCTGTCTGCGGCGGTGATGGCTCGTCCTTTCTCCTTTGCCGCGCTGCTGCTGTTGGCGGCGGCGGCTGTAAGCACAGCCGTTATCCAGGCTAACCGCCCCGACTCCGCCGACGCGGCGCTGCGGTATCTGGTCTTTGTGGCCCTGGCGACCCCCTTATTTTTAGTGGCAAGCTGGATGTTAGATTCAGGACAGTTGTCGCTGCAAGGAACGGTTTGGCGGTTGTTGTTGGTGGGTTTTGCCCTGCTGCTGGCGGGCTTTCCTTTTTACATCTGGGTGCGCCCGCTGGTCGTGGCCTCGTCTTCGCTGACCCCGGCCTTTCAGTTTGGCCTGGTGCAATTTGGGCAGTTCCTTCTTGTGCTGGCCCTGCTGCAGGAAAATCCCTGGGTATGGGGCGTGTCCGCCTTCCTGGAACTGCTGCGCTGGAGCGGCTTGCTAACGCTGGCGTTGGGGGGTGTGCTGGCGCTGGTCAGCCGGGATGCGGGCCATGTGCTTGGTTCGCTGCTGCTGGTAGACCTGGGCGGGACGCTCTTGTTATTGACTCTGGGGGCGACCGGCCCGGCAGCAGCTTTAGCCGCCTTCCTGGCCCGTTTTGGCGCTTTGCTCAGCGCTGGCGTGGGTATCACCGTGCTGCAGCGCCGTCGCGCCCAGGCCGACCATACCCTGGTCTGGTGGTTGGGGTTGGCGGCATTTGTCTACGGGGCGCTGTCGCTGTTGGGTTTTCCACTGACCCCTGGTTTTGGGCCGCGGTGGGGGCTGGTGATGCTGCTGGCGCGGCCCGACAGCGGCTGGCTCTGGGCGGTGGGGATGGTGATGGTTGCGCTTGTCGCTGGCGCAGCCGGATTGGTAAAATGTGTGCGCACTTTGGTAGAAATGCCGGCAGGCCCCCTGCAGTTCAGCCGTTCGTGGCGTGATGTGGCGGATCGTCCCACAACTATTATCTTGATCGTCCTCTTGTTAGGGGCGCTGGCTTTTGTTTTCTTTCCACAGACTATCATGCGCCAGGCGTGGGAACTGGCATCGCTCCTTGCGCCGATCCTTGCGCCGCTCCTTGCGCCGCTGCAGCCGTAATGCTCTGGCGTTAAGTTGTGCTGTCTTTGATCTGGAAGGGATGGGATCAAATGGGTACGGAATGGTACGCGCTGCACGTGAAGCCACACAAAGAACGTATTGTCAACAAACATCTTCGCAGCTTGCAAATTGAAACGTACTTCCCCAAACTGGATGTCAAGCCGCAAAATCCGCGCGCGGCCAGGCAGCGCCCCTTCTTCCCTGGCTACCTTTTTGTGCGCGTCAACCTGGCGGAAATGGGCAGCAATGCGCTGCGCTGGACGCCGGGGGTGCATGGATTGGTGGAATTTGGCGGGGAGCCGGCGGTTGTGCCGGCACATCTGGTGCATGAACTCAAACAGCGGCTGACGCGCCTGCAAGCCAGCGGCGGGCAGCCGGTCTCTGAATTCAAGCCAGGCGACCGCGTGCGCGTCATCAATGGTCCGTTGGCTGGTTACGAGGCTATCTTTGACCTGCGCCTGGATGGACAGCAGCGGGTGCAGGTGCTGCTGGCGTTCCTCAGCCAGCATCCCCATCCCGTGCGCCTGAATGCCGGCGATATTCGCAAGATCAAATGATGGGGACATGGGCGACCCAACAGCATGAATCAGAAAGAGCAGCTTCTACAAAAAATTGAAAACCGCCGCGCGCGGGTGGGGGTAGTCGGATTAGGGTACGTGGGGCTGCCGCTGGCTGTCGCCTTTGCCGGGGCAGGTTTCACGGTGATTGGCGTGGATACCAGCGAGCGCAAAATTGACATGCTGGCTCAGGGTAGCAGTTACGTCGAGGATGTTCCCAGCGCTGTAGTGGCTTCTTTGGTGGCTGAGGGACGGTTCCACCCCACCACAGATTATGCGGCGCTGGCGGATGTGGATGCCATTTCCATTTGTGTACCCACGCCGCTGCGCAAGACGAAAGACCCGGACATTTCTTACATCATCAACGCCACCGACAACATTACGCAACATGATTGTGCCGGCAAACTCATCGTCCTGGAAAGCACCACCTACCCCGGCACCACCGAAGAAATTATCCTGCCCCGCCTGGGCGGCGACGGTATGGTTGTTGGGCGCGACTTCTTTTTGGCTTTCTCTCCTGAGCGCATTGACCCCGGTCGCACCGACTTCACCATCTATACCACCCCCAAAGTCATTGGCGGCGTTTCCCCTGATTGTCTGGAGGTGGCGCTGGCCCTCTATGGTACAGTTGTATCCCAACCTGTACCCGTTTCCAGCCCGGCGGCGGCGGAAATGGTCAAACTGTTGGAAAACACCTTCCGCGCTGTCAACATTGGTCTGGTCAATGAAATGGCCCTCATGTGCGACAAACTGGGACTGAGCGTGTGGGAAATTGTGGCCGCCGCTGCGACCAAACCGTATGGGTTCATGCCTTTTTACCCTGGGCCGGGTCTGGGCGGTCACTGCATTCCCGTTGACCCCCATTACCTCAGTTGGAAACTGCGTACACTCAACTACACTGCCCGCTTCATTGAATTGGCTGCCGAAATTAACAGCCACATGCCCGAATACGTGGTCAGCCGTATCGCTGACGCGCTCAACCAGCGGCGCAAAGCGATCAACGGCAGCTATATTTTGCTGTTGGGCGTAGCCTATAAGCCGAACGTCAGCGATGTGCGTGAAAGCCCGGCGTTGGACATCATTCATTTGCTGCAAGAAAAAGGGGCGGAAGTCAGCTACCATGACCCGTATGTAGCCGACTTGAGCGTCGAGGGGTATCCGCTGCAAGCGGTGACCTTGAGCGACGAACTGCTGCACGCTGCCGACTGCGTAGTTGTGGTCACCCATCACGACGCTTACGATTGGCAGAATGTGGCCCGCTGCGCTCGCCTGGCGCTGGATACGCGGAATGTTTTGCCGCCTGATGGCGCGAACATCGTGCGCCTTTAGAAAGGCATTATCGAAAATAGAGATGTCCTGCCGGGGACTGAGCTGTCTTGGAGACCTTTCAGGGTCTACTACCTATAAGGTTT
>JAGVTM010000189.1 GCA_019136785.1 Chloroflexota bacterium
GTATAGGTGAGGCCGCCCATGCCAAACCCGACTGCCAGAGCAGCCATGATAGCTTCGGTGGCATAAGCGTTGCTGCTGATGGGGTCGGAGGCGAAAATCGCCAACCCGCGCACCTTGTCCAGCCGTTCATGGATTTCCGCTCGCGTGGGAAATGGCTCGCCAATCAGCGCCCGCTTAATTTTACCTATAGAAAATGCCATCTTTCATCCTCATCATCGAAACGGCTGTTTGGACGCCAGACCCGGACAATTCCAAACATAGCCGCACCTGCCATCAGGCCACAAGTCGCTTGTGCCAGCAGTTGGATTGGTATCACGTGCAAAGGGGAAACGTTTTGATTTTATAACAGGACATGCGTTACCGCCAATCAGTATGCCAAGCGGGACGTTGTCCCTGGCGAACCTGCCACATGAAAAATGTGGCTTGCTGCCTTGTTACGCAAGGCATTTTACATGGCTTAATCTAACCTAGCAAATGAGTCATGGTCTGGCGCTGCCGGATGATCTGGTACGCTGCGCCTGAAATCAACACTTCTGGCGGGCGCAGGCGACCGTTGTAATTGGAGCTCATGGCATAACCATAGGCGCCCGCCTGCATCACCGCCAGCAGGTCGCCCGCCGCCACTGGCGGCAGTTCATAGTCGCGCGCCAGGGTGTCCCCGCTCTCGCAAACAGGACCAACCACCTCTACCCGCCAGGTATGGTCGGCGCGACTTTCCCGCTGCCTGCCGCTGCGCAAGGCAACGGGCCAGATGGGATGCTCGCCGCCATAGAGCGCCGGGCGCAGGAAATCGTTCATGCCGGCATCCACCACCACAAACCACTTGCCCCCTTCCTCCTTCACATATTCCACCCGCGTGAGGAGGATGCCGGCATCCCCCACCAACGAACGGCCCGGCTCCAACACCAACTCATACCCCGCCTGCGCCACGGGTTCGCCCACAGCGGCTACCCATTCCGCCGGGCGCGGCGCCGCCTGGCTAATGCTGTCCAACCCCAAGCCGCCGCCCACGTCCAGGTATTGCAGGCGGCAGCCCACCGCCTCCAAATCAGCCGCCAGCCGCAGCAGCGCGGCTGTCGCCTGGCGGAAGGGGGCCAGTTCTCGAATTTGCGAGCCGATGTGCGCCGCCAGCCCCACAGGCGAGAGCCAGGGATGGTCTGCCGCTGCCAGCAGCATCTGGCGCGCCGCCTGGGCATTGACGCCAAACTTGTGCTGCCGCCCGCCAGTGTGGATGGCGGGATGGGTGTCTGCGGCGACGTCCGGGTTCAAGCGCACAGCCACGGGAGCCGCCATTTGCAGCGTTTGGGCAATGCCGGCAATGCGCTCCATCTCCGCCCAGGACTCCACATGCAGGGCGCGAATGCCCGCTTGCAGCGCCTGCTGGATTTCGGCGCTGGTTTTGCCCACGCCAGAAAAGAGGAGACGGTGCGGCGGAATGCCGGCAAACTGCGCCAGAAAAAGCTCGCCGCCGCTGGTCAGGTCTGCCCCCAAACCCTGCTCCCCCAACAGCCGCAGCAGCGCCGGATTTCCGTTAGCCTTAACCGCGAAACAGACCAGGCAGCGCGCTGCCGTCTGCTGCGCCGCCTGCACATACGCGGCTGCCCGTTCCACCAGGGCTGCCTGGCTATACACGTACACAGGCGTGCCCACCGCCGCCGCAATACGAGACAGCGGCATCTCTTCCCCCACCAGTTGACCCTTCTCATAATGAAATGCTGTTGCCATGATATGGTATTATAGGCCAGAAGGTAAAGGCTACCACAGGCGCACGTTTGCCAATGGCATTGCTTCCGTCGCAATACGCGGTAAAAGCATATCGCGCTTGCCAACCCCTTTCCTTCTACGTCGCTTTGCGTTAAAACACAAGGTATGATCCCGAAACAACCACCACCAGGGCGTATTCTGGCGCTCGATCTGGGTGAAAAGCGGCTGGGCGTTGCCCTGAGCGATGAAAGACGCTTGCTGGCGCGCTCGTTTGCCGTGCTAAAACGCAAATCCCGCGCCGAAGATTTCGCCCGCCTGGCGCACATCATCCAGGAGCAGCAGGTCACGCTGCTGCTGGTCGGCCTGCCCGTTGGGCTGACAAATGACGGTCAAGCCACCGAAGTGGAAAACGCCAGCGTAAGCTGGATGCGCGACTATGCCGCCGACTTAAGCGCCGCCGTTGGCCTCCCGCTGGTCTTTTGCGACGAAAGCTACTCGACGGTAGAAGCCGCCGCCAGCCTGCGCGCCCGCGGTCAACGCGCGCGCGCCCGCCAAAGCGCGCGGCAGCAGCGCCAATGGGTTGACGCTGTAGCCGCCGCCATGTTTCTGCAAGCCTACCTGGATGCCCAAGCCGTGCACAAACCATGACCACTGATCGCCCCCCTACCCGCCAACGACAAGACCCATACGTGGAGCCATCAGGCATCGGCGGCGTTTTGCGCCGTCTGGCGCGCCTGTTCCTCTTCTTTGCCGGCCTCACCGCCTGCCTGACCGCCAGCCTGCTGCTGTACGCCCGCTGGCAGCAAAGCCAGTACGCCGGGCAGGTACGCATAGACCAGGGGAACGTCAATTTGAACCCGGCCGAATACCTCTACTTACAGGGCTACCTGGGCTTGCACGCCGCCGAACTGAGCCGGCCCGCCGGAACCGCGCAAAGCGCCGCCACGTTTACCATCGCTCCAGGTGAAACGGCAAACGTCATTGCCGCCAACCTGGCGGCGCAAGGCTTGCTGGCCAATACAGAGCTATTCATCAATTATGTGCGTTACTATGGCCTGGACGCCAGTCTGGAAGCGGGCATTTATACGATTGAGACCGGGGCGACAGTGCCCCAGTTGGCGGCTGCCCTCTCCAATGCCGTGGGACAGGAGGTAACCCTTCGCTTTCTGGAAGGATGGCGCAGCGAGGAGATGGCTCACTACCTGGGGCAAACCCAACCCGCGCAGATAAACGCCGCCCAGTTCCTGGCAATTGTGCAGCGGCGCGCCCCTTTTGACAGTTCTGGCTACGACTTTTTAGATGAAGCAACTGGCTCATTAGAAGGATACCTTTTTCCCGACACCTACCGCCTGCCGCTGGATGCCGACGCGGCTTACCTGGTAGACCTGATGCTGCAAAACTTTGGTCGCCGCGTCACGCCCGCTATGCGGCAGGCGTATACGGCAGCCGGTCTGTCGCTGCCCCAGGCGGTCACCCTGGCGGCTATTGTGGAGCGGGAAGCGGTGGTGGATGCGGAACGGCCTCTGGTCGCCAGCGTTTTTCTCAACCGGCTGGCGCAAGATATGAAACTGGATGCCGATCCCACTGTGCAGTACGCAGTCGGGCAGCAGCCGGACGGCGCCTGGTGGAAGTCGCCGCTGTCTGTGACGGATCTGGCTGTGGATTCTGTTTACAACACTTACCTGTATAAAGGTCTGCCGCCAGGTCCTATCGCCAATCCCGGTCTGGCATCGCTGCAGGCGGTGGCGCAGCCAGCGCAAACAGCCTATCTGTTCTTTGTCGCTGGATGCGATCCCAACGCGCCCGGTCTGCACATTTTCAGCGTCACGTATGAGGAGCATCTGGTCAATGTGGCAAACTGCCGCTGAACGAGATCAGACCAGGGCAACTGGCTGGCGCAGGCTAAAGCTGTGGTGGCTGCTCGTGTTGGCGGCGACAGGCTGTCAGGGGACAGCCCCCGTCATTAAGATTGGTCTGGTGGCTCCGTTTGAAGGGCAGCACCGCGCCGTGGGGTACGATGTCATTTACAGCGCCCGTCTGGCTGTGCGTGAGATGAATCTGGCAGGCGGCATCGGCGGTTACCGCGTGGAACTGGTGGCTCTGGACGACGCTGGCGATCCCGAACTGGCGCAGCAGGCGGCGGCATCGCTGGCCCTGGATTCCCTGGTGGTAGCCGTCGTCGGGCATTGGCTGTCGCCGACGACGGCGGCGGCAGCAGCAGTCTATGCTCAGGCCGGGCTGCCGCTGCTTGCAGGCGGCGTCCCCCCCTTGCAAGCCACGTCGCCGGAACGGCTGCCGGCATCTTTCCAGACTGCCTACGCCGCTGTCACCCCCTTTGACGAACAGCCTGGCCCCTATGCGGGCGCAGCCTATGACGCTTTCCAACTGTTGGAGGCGGCTCTGGCGCGCGCCGCTCAAGCCGGCGCGGTGGATCGCGCCGCCATGACCGCTGCCCTGGCTAATCTGGAGATTACGGGCTTCAGCGGTTTGGTATTTCAAAGCCAACCTGAGAACTATCCATGAACCCACAGAACCCCGATTACCAATCGCTGGCACAGCAGGTATTCGCCCAGGCGGCCTTTGTGGAAGACGTAGGCATTCGACTGGCTGACCTCGGCCCAGGCTGGTGCGAATCCACGCTGGCAGTCAGCCGCCGCCACTGGCAGCAGGATGGCCTGATCCACGCCGGCGTGCAAGCCACCATGGCTGACCACACCGCCGGCGCGGCCGCGGCTACCCTGGTTCGGGCCAACGAGTACGTGCTGACGGTGGAGTTTAAGATCAACCTGCTGCGGGCGGCGCAAGGGGAACGCCTGACCTGCCGCGCCCAGGTGCTAAAGCCAGGTCGCACCCTGACGGTGGTTGAGTCAGAGGTTTATGCGCACCATCAACACGAACAAAAACTGGTCGCCAAGGCCACCGTTACTTTAATGACTTTGACGCGGTAACGAATGTGAGTTTCTGAAAAGGGAGAATACAAATGATCAGACGGATTTTGGGTTTCATTATGTTATTTATCGGCCTGTCAGGGCTGGCGTTGGGCATTGGTGGGGCGCTGGTGACGCAGCGCCTGGTGAATAACGTGGGGCAGGCGTTGGATCAGAGTCTGCGGCTGGTCTCGGATAGCCTGGACACAGTGCTGGACACGCTGGAATTGACCCGCACAACCGTGGGACAGGTGAACGACAGCATGGAGACCGTAGAAACGGCGGCTGTCAATCTATCGCAGACAATTACGCAAACGCGCCCCTTACTGGATCAGGTCAATCAGATTGCCAGCACGGATGTACCTGACAGCATTGAGGCGGTGCAAGAAACGATACCCAATGTGGCGGAAGTTGCCGGCACAATAGACGCCACCCTGCGCGCCCTGAACGATTTCCGTATTGACCAGACCATCCTGGGGTTTCCCATTCAATATGACCTGGGCATTGATTATGCCCCCGCCGTCCCCTTCGATGAGTCCATTAGCGCCATTGGCAGCAGTCTGGATGGCATCCCCGACCGGCTGCGCACCCTGGAAACCTATCTCAACGTCACCGACGAGAACATGGCCACCATCAGCCGGGACATCTTGTTGATCGCCGCTGACCTGAAAACGATCAACAGCCGCGTGGCTGATGTACAGCCCCTGCTGGACGAGTATACCCGTCTGGTCACCACGGTGAATGACAACATTCGCCAGACCCGCGCCAGCCTGTCCGACCAGTTGGAGCAGTTCAAACTGGCGCTGATCATCGTTTTCGTCTGGGTCGGTTTGACGCAAGCGGCGCCCATTTACCTGGGCTGGGAACTACTGCGCGGGCGCGAACTAAGCGATACCCGTTAGCCTTTCCCAACTGGAGCAGTCTGCAAACTGCTCCAGTCTGAAACGCTTTCATTAAAAGTTGTTGATCTTTTGCCAACGATTGCACTACGGGTCGTCAAAATGGGCTGCCACGTAAGTAAAATAGGCGGCTAATGTCTGACGCAAGGAATGAAACCGCCGTGAACCTGTCTCGACGCCTGTTGGCTTTGCTGCTGGCGCTGATCTGGCTGGCAGGCTGCGCCGAAGGGGAAGAGTTGGCTTCTTTTGTCCCGCCGACGCCAACGCGGCGCCCCACGCCGACGCTGCTTGCCCAGACCCGCGCCCCCTTGCCGGGCCAGACGCTGCCGCCGACGCCTCTGGTAACGGCTACAGCCACGCCCGATCCGCCAACACCCACCATAACCATGACGCCCAGCCTCACGCCGTCGCCCACAGCCACGCCGCTGCCGGCAGTCTGGCTGGCGCGGGGGCAAACGGCGCTGGCTCATCAGGATTACGCCGCCGCCAGGGATGCCTTTCAAGCCAGTCTGGCGGCGGACACGCTGCCCGCCGCCGACGCGCAAACGGCTGCCGCGAGGGCAGCCAGCCGCTACGGGCTGGCGCAGGCGTACCTGGGCCTGGAAATGTGGGCAGAAGCGGGCGATGTTCTAAGGACGTATCTGGCGCAGACGGGGGGAGGAGGGGCGCAAATGCCGGCAGCCACCCTGACCGGTACGTCCACCATCTCCGCCACGGCGACTATTTCCGCCACAGCGGCGATTTCCGCCGCCCTGAGCATCACCGCCACCGTTACCTCTGAATCTCTGGCGCACCCCCAGGCTGCCAGTTTTTTGCTGGCTGCCGCCTACGAAGGTCAGGGGGATTGCCAGGCAGCCATTGCCGCCTATGAAGTCTACCTGACAGCTAATCCGGGCATGGCTGCCTACGTGCAGCCGCGCATAGCCGCCTGTCGCCTGGTTTTGGGCCAGCGGGCGGCAGCGCTGGCAGCCTACGAAGCCGCCGCCGCGGCCCCCGCGCACCGCCTGACGCGGGTGGCGCTGCACCAGACGTTAGCCGCCGCCTATCTGGAGGATGGCAACTACCCCCAGGCAGTCGCCCAGTACGACGCCGTAGCTGCGCTGGCGGTAACCGAGTACACATTGGGCCAGGTTACCTTTCTGGCAGGGACCGCCGAACTGCAAGCGGGGAACACGGCAGCAGCTTATGATCGCTTCTTAACCGCCGTCAACAACTACCCGCGCAGTTATGACAGCTACCAGGCATTGGTGGCATTGGTGCAGGCTGAACTGCCTGTGGATCCGTTCCAGCGCGGTCTGGTAGATTATTATGCGGCAGCCTATTGGCCCGCCATTGACGCCTTCCAAAGCTACCTGGCAGCCAATCCCCAGGATTATCGGGCAGATGCCTATCTATACCTGGCCTGGTGTTACGAAGGGGTTGGCGACCTGGCAGCAGCGCTGGCGCAACTAGAAGAATACAGCCGCCTGGAACCCGCCGCGGCCCAGATTGAAACCGCCAAACTGTATGCGCGCGCCGCGCAGTGGGCGAACGCCGCCGCTGCTTACGAAGCCTACGTGGCTGCCTATGCCGATGGGCCCGACGCCGCTTTTGCCGCCTGGTGGGCGGCTGTGTTAACGGAACGGCAGGGGGACAAGCTGCGCGCCGCTGCCTTGTATCGCCAGATGGCCTCCGCCTATAGCTGGCATCCAGACGCCGCAGAAGCGCTGTTTCGCGCCGGCTGGCTGGCCTGGCAGGCGGAAGACCAGGAAGCAGCCTATTCCGCCTGGCAAACGGGCATAGAACAATACCCCACGCAGGAGTATGGCGCGGCGTCTTTGCTGTGGCTGCTCAAGCAGTTGCCGGCAGACTCCCCCGCCCTGGACGATTTACGGACGCAGGCGGAAATGTGGCCTGGCGCCGGCTATTACACCCTGCGGCTGCGCCAGGCGGCTGCCGCCGCGCCGCCGTTTCCCACTTCTCACCCTTTGTCGCTGCCCGCGGAAGACGCCGCAGACAACGAGGAACAACGCATCGCCGCTGCCGCCTGGTTGGCTGGTTGGTGGGGCGCGTCAGATAATCTGAGCCGCCTGCCGGCAGCCGTCGCCGCAGATGAGCGATTGCAGCGCGGTCTGCGGCTGTGGCAACTGGGACTGTACGCCGAAGCGTCGCGCGAGTTGGAGTGGCTGCGCCAGGATTACGCCGCCGACGCCCTGGTCAGTTACCAACTGGCGGTCTGGTTCCGCGACCAGGGCATGTACCGCCTGTCCATTTTGGCTGCCGCTGCTGTGCAGAATTTATCCGCGCAAACGGTCTTTGACCTGCCCGTTCATCTGGCCCGCCTGATCTACCCCGTTTATTACGCCGATTTGATCTTGCCTCTGGCTGCCGAATATGGTTATGATCCCTTGCTGCAATTCGCCCTCGTGCGGCAGGAAAGTCTGTTTGAGAGTTTCGCCACTTCTTCCGCCGTGGCCCAAGGGCTAAGCCAGGTCATTCCGGACACGGGCGCGTACATTGCCCAACGCCTGGCCTGGCCTGACTACGAAAACGCCGACCTTTACAAGCCCTACGTGGGTCTGCGCTTTGGC
>JAGVTM010000553.1 GCA_019136785.1 Chloroflexota bacterium
GGTATCAGCCCCGCCGTAGGTGCGGCTGACACCCACCACGACTTTGCGGTAAGTAAATACGAATAATCAGCGAAGGAAGCAGAAATGTCCAATGAATTCACGATCACGGCGGCGTCCAACAGCGTCCAGTTGAGCGCCAATCGTCAGGGCAGCGCCGCCTACACGGTGTTTAACGCCAGCGGGCGGCCCATCACCGGGCGGGCGGTGTTGGAAACCGTACCCCGCGGCGAGGCGCACACCGCCTGGTTCTCGGTGACGGGCGCCGGTGAGCGCCCCTTTGTCATTGGCGCAGCCGAACAGTTTACGGTCAACGTCACCGCGCCAGCCGATGCCGCGCCCGGCAGCTACACCTTCCGCTTGAAAATGGTAGACGTGGCTAATACCGACGAAGGCGTAAGCGACGGCCCCACCGTCACCGTCGTCGTGCCGCCCCCCCCTCCGCCGCGCCGCAAATTCCCCATCTGGATCATCCCCATCATTGTGGGCGTGCTGGTGGTCGTTACCATCCTGATTGTGCTGCTGTCCGGTTCTGGAGCCGTGACCATGCCCAACGTGGTTGGC
Organism: Chloroflexota bacterium; assembly: GCA_019136785.1. Classification (GTDB taxonomy): domain Bacteria; phylum Chloroflexota; class Anaerolineae; order Promineifilales; family Promineifilaceae; genus JAGVTM01. Next base: position 562 of record JAGVTM010000553.1, read on the forward strand.
TTACCAGAAGCGGACGCTGAGGCGACGCTGGTCGCCAGCGACCTGGAAATTGGCAGCATCCAGCGCGAGCCTAGCGACGTCATCGCTGCCGACCTGGTGGCGCGCACAGAACCAGAGGCAGACGCCGAAACGGAAAAGTCTACGCCCGTCAGCGTCTTTATCTCCGATGGGGCGCTGGCAACCAGCACCCCTACGCCTGCTCCCGACACGCCCACGCCCACGCCCACCAACACCCTGGAGCCGGACACGCCTACGCCCGATCCTGGCGCGTGGGGCGGCACGTGGACCACTTTCTGCGACGTGTTGGACTGCGCCGATATGACCCTGACGCAGGTAGGCGACCGCGTCAACGGTACGTTTGGCAATGGGCTGGGCACGATTGATGGGATTGTGCAGGGCAATCGCCTGTCGGGCACGATGTCCTATTCGGGCGCAACCAGTTCCTTTGACTTCTGGTTGGACGCCAGCGGATTGGCCTGGCGCGGCAACTGGAACCACGTCATTACCTGGTGCGGCTACCGCCCCGGCCAAAGCCAGCCTTCTCCCTGTGGCGTGGCTTCCTGGTATGGCACGTGGCAGGCAAATGCCGGACTGGGCCCCATGACGTTGTTCCAGGATGGGCAGCGCGTGTTTGGCACGTATGCCGGCACAGACGGACGCATTGAAGCCTCCGCCAGCGGCACGTCTCTGGGCGGCAACTGGCTGCGCGGCGGCAACCAGGGGACCATTCAATTCTTCCTGGTGCTGACCGCCAGCGGGCAGCAGTTCCAGGGCAACTGGAACGCCGAAAATGCCTGGTGCGGCTTCCAGGCAGGCAGCTTGCCCAACCCCTGCCACAAGAAACAAGATAGGTTGACTATTACCGATTTTGCCGTGCCCATCACCGAACTGGAGTTTGCTCTGCCCGATAACTTCCTGCGATTTATGCCCACGCCAACGCCTTGATAAAGGAATGGCGACTTAACGACCTGGCGCTAAAACCTGACAGGTCTTGAGAGACCTGTCAGGTTTGTCCAACTTTGTAACTGCGCCGCGCCTCTCGAATTACGACCGTGAATCCGAAACTCTTTATTGTAATCCTGGTGATCGTTTGCCTGGCGTTTATCATCGGCATTGGCGTGGGCGTTGGGCAGGAAGACGACGGCTCCCCTGAACTGTCTGAGGCGGATTGGGTGGAATCCTTCAAGAAATGGCTGCCTACCAGCCAGGCTGGCGTGGACGACATCACCCGCGCCGTGCCGGCAAGCTGTCTAAATGAAGCGCAGCAGCGGCTTTCCGTGCCTGGGGGCGAAAGCTGCCAGTTGACCTGGCAGCCCGCCGCCAATCAACGCACCATCCGCCTGCGCCTGGCGTCTGGCGACGGCGCCGACCTGATCCTGGTACAAACGGTACAAGAAGACGGGGACACGCTCACCAGCCGCGAGGAAGATGTGGCGGCAGGACAAACGGTAGAAATGGACATCTACCGCCGCCAGACAGACCAGGACATCATCCAACTGGCGATCTCCTGCCACCTGGGCGACGCCTGCAGCTTCGTCTTCCCCTGACTTCCGCCCCCCGTTAGCCATTCACCAGCGGTGTCTTCACCGCCATTCACCAATTAATTATTTCCTTCGCCTCATCTCGTTCTCAGGGGTAACACCCCAGTAAATCGTGGTGATCTCTTTAACCGCCTACTGGCCCCGCAAAGCGAGCGCTTCGGCGAGCAGCCCCGCATCGTCCGGCGGCATCGGCGACGGGCAATTTTGGGCGCGTCTGCGCCCAAAATTGCCCATAAAATGGGTGTCAGCCCCCACCGCAGGCGGGGCTGACACCCACCACGATTAAGTGCAGCCCTACCTTCTCAGGCAATCGCCTTAATAATAGCCGGAATAGCCCCAATAAACAGCACAATCAACCAGATGATGGCAAGAATCGCCAGAATAATAGCTGCCAGGGCGTCCGTAATGCTTACCAAAAAGCCCGGCACAAACCCATGCAGCAGACTGACAATCAGATTCCCCAACAGCGAAGTCAAAATCAGCAGCACCAGCCCCTTATTCTGCAAGAACCGCTGCTGCGCCAGCAGCAGGCAGACAATAAAGCCAATCTTTAACAGCATAATGCCGCTGAGGACGCCTGCCGCTGCGCCGCGCGGAAAGCTGGCAAAAGCGGCAAAGTAGGCAATCGTGCCAAAAGGCACCGACAGGAACAACCCTACCATTAACAGCAGCTTGCCCAAAGCCAGAAAGACCAGCCCCAGGCTGGCGAGAAGGAGCAAAATGGCAAAAATGAGGGTAACGATGCCTTGCACCCGCCCATGAAAGGAGTCCGGCAGCAGCAAAGAAGCCGCCATCAGCCCCACCGTGAACAGCAGAATGCCGTCTATCAGCCCCAGGTAGGCGATCCCCAGGCCCGGCACGTCTTCCTTCAGGCGGTTGGCTTCGTCTGGATCGCACTCGTCGCGAATGTCGTCATCATCGGGGAGCTGGTTGCAGATGTTGCCGGCAAACGACCCCGACACCGCCAATCCCCCGCCCACCTCCGTGCTGACCGCCAGCAGCAGCAAGACCAGGGCAATTACAAAAAACGGTTTCCGCAATTCGTCGAGCATGGGTTATAAACAGCGTATCCGCTCTATTGGTTAGAAGAACTCACCTTCGTCGTCTTCTGGCTCTAATTCCTGCGCCACAAATTCACGCCATTGAGCCAGAACTTCGGGGGCAGCGTTTGCTTTCTGCAGACAATCATACACCATGCCTGTTTCTTGCTTGAGTTCCGGAAACGCCAGTAATAGCATGGCCAGATCGCGCCAATCCGTACCCGATTTGGGTTTTCCCCGTCGTTGATAGTAGGAAATAACTTTGCTGGCGATAAGGTCAGCCGGGGCGATAACGGGCACGCCGCTTACCCTCTGGATTTGCGGCAGCGCCTCTGTCTGCCTGATGTCTACCAGATGACGGTTGCCTGACTTACGTACCTGATAGAGACGGTAGCCGCGCCCCTCGCTCACCTGGCGAACCCGGACAGCAATGTGAAAGCGGTCAGCCAGGTGATCGCGCAGGGTTTGCGCCGTTTCGGCAGCGCGAGAAGCGAGAATGTCTATGCCCTGCGTCATGCGTGGTTCAGAGACATAAGCATTAACTGCCTGTGCGCCAAACAAGGCGACATCGTCGCGACCATCCAGAAACTCCAGTATAGCGGTCTGAACGGTTGCCAGAGGCAGTTCCTCGTGCATGATGTACTCCTGGAAAGTGAGAATATCAGCGTTAAACATGAATACCTCGTCTGAGCAATTAAGCTGCGCTCAATCATACCATGTTTTACTCTGGTTTTGCGACAAAGCCAATCCAAAAGCCGTGCATAAGAGAACCGTCGCGACAGAAACGCTGCCCCGACAATTTGACCGGGTTGCCGAAAACGCCCATAGAGAAGGCATCGCAACAGATTGGATGATACCCGTTTTTATCGTTCAGGGCATCGGCTACAATTGGTGTAACTGCTGAGTCATTATCCAGAAATCAGTTCGTAGTAACGGCTTTAGCCGTCCAAACCGCTAAAGCGGTTACTACAAACCCCAATTGCCGGGTTATTTTCGGACAGTTAATAACCTCTCGTGGGCTGAGCTTGTCGAAGCCTGTTTAGGGCGCGATCGCTTATGTTCTTCTTTCTCTCCAAATTCTTGCCGCTGTTTATTTACCCTTTGGGGGTGGCTTGTTTGCTGCTGCTGGCGCTGCTGCTGCGCCGCGGGCGGGCGCGCCGGGAACGGTTCGCGCTGTTGCTGGCTTTTCTGGCGCTCTGGCTGGGCGGCAACCGCTGGGTGTCTCTTTCCCTGGCGCGGTCGTTGGAGTGGCAATATGTGCCGGCAGGCGACATCCTCCCTGCTGAAATAATCGTCGTCCTCGGCGGCGCCACCCGTTCCCCCCACCCCCCGCGACCGACCGTGGAAGTAGGCGAAGCCGGCGACCGCCTGATTTACGCCGCGCAGTTGTACCACCAGGGCAAAGCGCCCTATCTTCTGGTCACAGGCGGTATTCTGCCCTTTACAGGCGAGACAGCCACCGAAGCCGACAGTATGGCGGCGCTGCTGCGTCTGTTGGGCGTGCCCGATACCGCCATCTGGCGCGAAACACAGGCTGTCAACACCTATGAGAATGCGGTTTATACGCGGGAACTGCTGTCAGAACGGGGCATTGACCGCGCCATCCTGGTGACGTCCGCGCTGCACATGCCGCGCGCCGTGGGGGTTTTCACCCGTCAAGGCATAACCGTCACCCCCGCCCCCGCCGACTTTTCCCTGACAGAACGGGATTGGCAGGGGATGTGGGGGGGGAATGTGCCGGCATTCCTCCTCGGCCTCCTCCCCGACGCCCACAACCTGGAACTCACCACCCGCGCCCTCAAAGAATACCTCGGCCTGCTCATCTACCGCCTGCGCGGCTGGCTCTAGCATCTCGTCAAACGTAAAATGATGGATTAGATTGGTTCAATCTGGGAGATTGAACCAATCTATCAAATCACAACTGACAGGACACTAGCGGGCTGTCGGAAAAATAGCCGTAGCCGCGGTTTTCTACCGCGCTTTCCCATAACCCGTTAACTCGCGCAATGCGGCAACTTCTTCCTTCAGGCTCTCTGTAATTTTAGAACGATAGTAACGATGCGGGTATACCTGACAACAGGATACCAGTAAATAACATACCTGTAGTTACCTTGACTAAAGATAGGGGAACCAGTAATATCGCATGACTCTATGTTTCTTGTGGCAAATGTCATATTTCGTTGGCAAATAGCAGGTATATGATTTGGTATCACCCCAGCAAATCGTGGCGATTTCTTCAACCGCCTATCGGCTCCACAAAGTGGGCACAAAGGCATCGTCGCTGGGCAATTTTGGGCGCAGCTGGGCCCAAAATTGCCCATAAAAATGGGTGTCAGCCCCCACCGCAGGTGGGGCTGACGCCGCAGGCGGGGCTGACACCCACCACGATTAAGTGCAGCGCTACCTATGATTTCATCAGGCCAATAATAGCCTGTTTTAGGATGCCAATCCCGGTAAAGCAGGCAGGTTGTAGAGGATGATGGATGTGTCTGATGTCCTGACTGAACAACCACTCCTACGAACCAAGCTCACCGCACCCCAAATCCCATTGCAGTTTGTTCACCGCCCGCGCCTTACGGAGCGGATCAGCCGGGGTGTGCGGGGGCCGCTTACCTTGCTGGCTGCCCCGGCCGGCTTTGGCAAAACCAACCTCCTTATCGAATGGACAGAAGAAACTGACCTCCCGGTAGCCTGGCTCACCCTTGACAGTGATGATAACGATTTTGGCCGCTTCTTTCGCTATTTGATCACCGCTCTGCAAACCCTGGAGCCTGGGTTAGGTGCAGAAGCGCTCGACTTTATCCAATCTACCAGGGGCGAGCGCCTGGACGTTGGCCTGACCCTGCTCATTAACGAAATAGCCGCGTTGCCCCAAGAGATAACTGTCGTTTTGGACGATTTCCACGCCTTGCACGACCCGTCCGTTCTCCAGGGGCTCCGTTTTTTCCTCAAGCATCTGCCGCGCAACTTGCACCTGATTCTTGCTACCCGCAGTGAGCCGGCGCTGGATCTGGCCTTTCTGCACGCCAAGGGCCAGGTGGTCGAGCTGGGAGCGGGCGATCTACGCTTTACGGGCGAGGAGGTTGCCCTCTTATTTCGCCAGTTCCTGGGGGTACCGTTGCCAGCGGAAACGGTTCAGCTGTTAGCGGAGCGTACCGATGGTTGGGTCACTGCGCTGCAAATGGCCGCGCTCTCGCTACAGCATGAAGCCGATCCAGCCGACCTGCTGGCGAACCTGCGCGGTGATGCCCGTTATCTGATAGATTTTCTGGCCGAAGAGGTATTGGATCGCCAGCCGAAGGAAATCCGCCAGTTCCTGTTACGCAGTGCTACCCTGGAACTGCTGAACGGCCCACTGTGCGAGGCAGTGGTCAATCCGGAGGCACAATCGGGTTATGGTGCGGTCATGCTAAACCGCCTGGAACAGGCCCAGCTTTTCATTATGGCTTTAGATGAGAAGCGCGAGTGGTTCCGCTATCATCGCCTCTTTACCGATTTTCTCCGTCACGTCCAGGCGAAAATTAATCCGGCCGAAATCCCGACGCTGCACAAGCGGGCGGCTATCTGGTTTGAACAGAATGGGAACCTGGATGAGGCATGCCAACATGCCCTGGCGTCCGGCGATGGGCAATGGGCGGCGGATTTAATTGAACGCAACATTCAGCCCCTGATCAAAATGGGCCAAAATATTTCCTTATCCCGCTGGATTGGTAAGCTGCCCGACGCGCTCATTCGTCACCGACCGCGCCTGGGCATGGCCCATGCCTGGGGAGCCATGACTACCTACCAGCTAGACCGGGCGCGCCGCTGGCTTGATGAAGTGCAGCGATCAATCGAACAGTTTGAAGCAGCCAGCGATACAGCCGAGATGGGGGAACGGAAAATTGGTAAAGGATGGTATGAGGATGCTGACCTGCGAAACTTTCGCGGTGGCCTTGCCGCCTCTGAATCCCTGCTGGCGATATTGACCGGCGATATGGAACGGGGAGCCGAGTTCGCCAGGCAAGCGGCTCACTATTTACAGGAAGAAGACCCATTCTTGCAGAGTTTCCTGGCGTTGGATGATAGTCTCTATTTCTCTCTGGCTGCGGACACGCAAAAAGCGATTGAATCATTGCGCCACACCGTGAAGATGGCCCGGCAGGTGAACAATCTGCTCGTGATGATCATCGCTTCCTGCCAGGTGGCGGAAATACAGGCCAGGCAAGGTCAACTCGGTCAGGCATGGGCAACTTTAGAGAAAGCGCAGTACATGGCTAGAGGCCCAGCGGGAGAGCCGCTGCCATTAGCCAGCCTGGTGGAGATCGGCTTCGGCTCCATTTTGCTGGAACAGGACAGGCTGAACGAAGCCAACGCTTATTTGGAACGTGGCTGGCGGATGACTCGTTCCTGGTGGTCATTCGGTAGCCTGTATGGGCTGCTGTCCCTGGCCCGCCTGCGCCAGGCGCAGGGAGATGTGGCTGGTTCGCAGGTCATCATGAGCGATGCCTGGAGTATGGCGCTCAGTACGGAATCTAGCCAGTGGGACGATGCGCTGGTGGCAGCCGTTGCTGTTCGGCTGGCCTTGCTGGGGGATGATCGGGCAGCAGCTGAGCGTTGGTGGAAGAAAGGTGGCTTTCCCGACCTGACGGAAACAATCGCCTTAGAGGATTATCCCTACTATGTCTTTGAATACCTGCTGCTCACCCAGGCGCGGTTCCTCCTGGTGAGGGGGCAAGACACGGATAATGCCCACGAGCTACAGCAGGCGCTAGAACTGCTGAGATTGCTGCTGGCCGACGCGCAGCGTTACCAACGGCTGACATCGCAAATTGCGGTCTTGGTTTTGCAGGCACTCGTCGAGTTTGCTCTGCAAGATGGTCGGGCAAGCGATACGCT
>JAGVTM010000347.1 GCA_019136785.1 Chloroflexota bacterium
GACAATGGGCGTGACCAATCCCACTGCCGCAGAGCCGGGCACCATACGCGGCGACTTTGGCTTAGAAATTGGACGGAACCTGGTGCACGGCTCCGACAGCCCCGAAAACGCCGTCAAGGAAGTCAATCTGTTCTTCACCGAAGCAGAACTCGTCCCCTGGCAGCGCAACACCGATCCTTGGATTAGAGAATAACCCCCAAACCTGGCGATCTCTTTAGCTGCATGCCGACCCGGCAAAACGGGCGAAAATTATCGGTGAAGGGCAATTTTGGGCGCATATGCGCCCAAAATTGCCCTTAAAAATGTCTGTCAGCCCCGCCGCAGGCGGGGCTGACAGACACCATAATTAAGCGCAACTAACCAGGTAGTCTGCGCGCCCTTGCGTTAAATAGACACTACGGCATCCGCAAGACGACGTGCCCTCGGCTCCACAAATCTTCCAGATTGTAGTAGGAACGTTTTTCGGGGGCGAAGATGTGCACAATCAAGTCCCCAAAATCCACCAACACCCAACCACTCTCCGGTTCACCCTCCACGCCCCAGGCGTAAGTTTCCCCTTTGTGTTTGGCGTCCTCGGCAATGGCGTCTGCCAAAGCCTTTAACTGGCGCGGATTGTCCCCGTTACACAGCAAAAAGTAATCAGTAAAAATACTTTCGCCGCGAATGTCCAGCAATAAAATATCGGCGCCTTTCTTGTCCAGAATAGACTCAATGAGCAAATGCGCCAACTCTAATCCTTCCAGAAGTCACCTCCTTCGAAAATGTAGCGCCAGCATCTTTGCCGGCAAAAGCCGGCTGGAAGCCGGCGCTACGGGCAAACGAACACTCCTCGCCACGAATTCTTAGGCATTGCTGCCGGTTGTCTGCGCGGCAACAGCCACCATCACCGATCCACAATAGTCGCAACTGACGCTGGTAACCCCACGCGGCGGCTGGGGCACAGGAGCGAAACACTGCGGACACTGCGTGGGAAAGGTCAGCGCGGCTGCCTCTGCCTCGGCGGCTTCGTCAATGAACTCCTCAGCCCGGTCATCGTCAATGTCCCCGCTCTTGACCCGCTTCAGCAAAGCAGCCCAGGCAGTAGAATCTTCTTCCGCCAGGTGGAAACGGGCGCGCGACACGGGCGCGGCGGCGCTCATCACCAGTTCCAGGATTTCATCCTTACCCATACTCAGGAAACCGCTCTTTTCTTCCAGGTCTTCTATGGCCTCAATGTGCGCCACCTCAATTTCCAGCAGCAGTTCCTGAATCTTCTCAGTTTCCGTGGCAAACAGCCCCAGCAGTTTCTTGGTTGTCACTTCTTCGTTTCGTTCAAACAGCAGCCGCTGGTCTGTCAGGAACAGGAAGCCAGTGGGGCCTTCTTCATTATTTTGATGCCATTCGGCAGCGGCAGCCGCCAGCGGGGCTTCTGTCTCTCGCCTTTCGATTTTGCTGGCTTCGAACTGGTCTAGCATGGCATCCAGCCGATCCATGCTGTCGTCTATGGCGTCAATCTCTCCAGCCATTTGACCATATAGCCCGCGCACGGCGCTGCCGGCAGCATTGATACGTTGCGACAGACCATTAACCGCCGTATCGGCGGCGGAAACGCTGGCGCGGTTCCCGGCCGACATTCGCGCTACTTGCAGACTGACCTGGCGCAGCTCCTGATTCAGGCGGTTCACCTGGTCGTGCAGCGCCGCTTCCACCTGTGACCGCACTTTGTCCCACTGCTCATCCACCGCCGCGATCTGGTCTTCAAGCTGTCCCGCGTGCACATACCCGCGGCTGCGCAGTTCATTGAGCTCCAGTGGTAGTTGCGTCAGCCGCGAATCCAGATGGCCGATAGCCTGATACACGTCGCTTAGCTGCGCTGAGGCTTCCAGCGAAGAAAAGCGCCAGCGCACATTGTCAAACTGCATTTGCAGTTGGTTTCGTTCCATCGCCGCGGCGGAAACGGCAGTTGCTGGCGCGGTCGCCGTTGTTGTCGCCGCTGCCGCCGCTGCTGCTGTGGCCGCCGCCGCCCCTACTGCTACACCCGGTCGCACCAGGGGGCGCGCCGGCGGCGCAATCGGCCGGAAGCCGCGCGCCGCCCGCTGGCGCAAACGCTGCCGCGCCGCAATCCGCTCCTGCATAGTTGGCACGCGCGGACGCGCGGCAGACGCCGGCGCCGGGCGGCTGGCTGGTTTGGGCTGTTTCTCGCTGAGCCGTGGCCGCGGCGCTGTCCGTTTGGTCGTGTCGCTGCCCGCCTTGCTGCTGTCCTTACTGCTTCCACCAGAAAATTTACCTTGAGCCATTGCTTTCTCCCACTTTACTGGCGGCCGGCCGATCCAGCGAATAGCGCAAAAACGCCTCCATAAAGCCGTCCAGACGACCATCTAACACAGCCTGCGTGTTACCTGTTTCATAGCCGGTGCGATGATCCTTGACCATCTTGTAAGGATGGAGCACGTAAGAGCGAATCTGATTGCCCCAACCGGCGTCTACGTCTTCTCCCTTCAACTCGGCGATAGCCGCATCTTGTTTTTGCTGCGCCAGGTCAAACAACTGCGCCTTCAGAATCTTCATGGCCGTTTCCATGTTTTGCGTCAGCGAACGCTGGTTCTGGCAGGAAACCACAATGCCTGTAGGCAGGTGCGTGATACGTATGGCTGTTTCGTTCTTTTGCACATGCTGCCCGCCGGCGCCGCTGGCCCGAAAACGGTCAATGCGCAGGTCTTTCTCGTCAATCTCAATTTCGATCTCTTCCGCCACGTCGGGCCACACTTCCATTTTAGCAAAGGAGGTATGGCGGCGGCTGGAGGCGTCATACGGGGAGATGCGCACCAACCGGTGCACGCCTCGTTCCGATTTCAGCCACCCGTAAGCGTAATCGCCCTGGATGGACATCAGCGTACTCTTAATGCCCGCTTCGTCGCCGTCGCTCTGGTCCAGAATTTCCACCGTGAACTGGTGGCCTTCTGCCCAGCGAATGACCATGCGCTGCAACATCAGCGCCCAATCCTGCGCCTCAGTGCCGCCGGCGCCGGCGTGAATGGCAAAAATGGCGTCGTTGTCGTCATACGGCCCAGAGAACAGGGTCTGGAACTCCAGCGTATTAACCTGTTCTTGCAGCCGCTGCACTTCATGGGACAGTTCTACCGCTATTTCGCTATCTTCCAGCGTAGCCAGAACCAGGGCATCTTCAACCTGGTGGCTGAGTTTATCCCAAACGACAGCCTGTTCGCGCAGCCGCGTCAATTCGCGCATCACTTGCTGCGCCTGTGACGGGTTATTCCAAAAGCCCGGCTCAGTGGAAAGTTGTTCAAGCTGCGCAATTTTGACTAACTTGCCGGCAACGTCAAAGACGCCTCCGCAAGATAGAGACGGTTTCGTTGATTTCTTCCAGTTGGTTAATGATTTCTTCCATGACGTTAAACTCGATTTTAGTGATTGTCGCTCAGTTCGCTGAATTGATCAGCGGTTCTTCTTTGCGCTCTTTGTGTCTTTGCGGTGAAATTCCAGAGGGGCATGGTCGTGACCTGACGCGCCATCAGTTGAACAACCCCTCAATAAACTGGTCGGCGTTGAAGGGCGCCAGGTCTTGAATCTTCTCGCCCGTGCCCACAAAGCGCACAGGCAATCCCAGGTCATGGTAGATGGCAAAGACCATGCCCCCTTTAGCCGTACTGTCCAGCTTGGTCAAAATGACGCCCGTTACCTTCACCGATTCCTTGAATTTAGCTGCTTGAATCAGCGCGTTCTGTCCGGTGGGCGCGTCCAGCACCAGCAACACTTCATGCGGCGCCTGGTGCACGCTGCGCTCACAAATATTGTGAACCTTCTCCAACTCCTTCATCAAGTTGTATTTGGTGTGCAGCCGCCCGGCAGTGTCCACCAGCACCAGGTCGGAGCCGCGCGCGCGGCTGGCGCGGATGCCATCGTAGGTGATGGCGCCGGGGTCTCCGCCAGGCTGCCCGGCAATGATGGGCACGCCCGCCCGTTCGCTCCAGATGGTTAGCTGGTCAATGGCCGCAGCGCGGAACGTGTCGCCGGCTACCACCACCACTTTCTTCCCTTTGTTCTTATAGTAGTGAGCCAGCTTGCCAATGCTGGTTGTTTTGCCGGAACCATTTACGCCTACCACCATGACGATGGTGAGCAGGCGCGGCGTTTCCAGGTTGAAGGGAGGGGGATCCACCAGCATTTGCCGCATTTCCTTTTTTATGGCAGACATGAGCTGATCGGCGCGGTACAACCCTTCCCGTTTGACGCGCTCACGCATGGCGGCTACCAGAGCCAGGCTGGTTTCCACCCCCATATCTGCCTGGATGAGCAGCGCTTCCAGGTCATCCCAGGTTTCTTCATCTATTTCGCCTGTCCCCAGGACATTGGCGATTTGCCCGAACACAGAGTTGCGTGTACGGGTCAACGATTCTCGCAGACTTTTGAACAAACTTGATTACCTCATTTGAAAATAGTGGTAAGTGGTCAGTGGAGCCACTCCCACAAATCTGCGTCATCTGCGAAATCCTGATTATTTTCATTCCTCATGGCGTCGCCCTGAGTGGCTCTCGAGCCTGTCGAAGGGTGCGCCGCCCATGGGAAACTCATTTGAAAATAGGACGCTGATAAACACAGAAATAGGACGCCGATCATCGCGGATGAAGACCACGGAAACATCAATCTGCGAACCCTGTGATTATTTTCATTGATGCTGGGGCAACGTAATTATAAAGTCACCTATTCCTTCACGTCGGAATGAGCAGAAACACGCGCACCAACACACGCCCAATTGTAACACGACGCGCGACGGGTTACGATCCCTGTTTATGCCAGCGTGACTTCCACGATTTCCCCGTCTGCCGTCAATTGCTCAATGCGCAGCGAGGCGGTTTCCAGCAGCCGCTGGCAATAAGCCGCCAACTGCTGCCCCCGCTCAAACAGGGCCAGTGATTCTTCCAGCGATAGTTCGCCAGCTTCCAGGCGGGATACGGTTTCCGTCAATTCTTGCAAAGCCGCTTCAAATGTCAAATCGGTATCGCTGGTCATAGGTCGTCTTCCTTTTGCTGGACGGTAGCATGGAGTGTGCCGTCGGACACCTGGATTTGCAGGGCGTCGCCTGGGCGCGCGTCGCGTGTATGGCGCACCAGGCGACCGTCCTCGCGGCGGACGATGGCGTAGCCGCGCGCCAGAGTAGCCAGCGGGCTAACCGCTTGCAGTTGGGCTTGAGCCAGCGCCAGGCTGGCGCGTCGCTGCGCCAGCCCGTGACGGATGCTGCGATCCAGGCGCAGCGTCAGGCTGTCCAACTGCTGCCAGTTGCCGTGCAGACGGGTTTGGGGACTGAGGTGACGCAGGGAACGGGCCAGGTTGTCCACCTGCCACCGCTGCTGCTGCACCGTTCTTTCCATGTGTCGCCGCGCTGCCTGTCGCAGGTCGCGCACCAGCGGCAGCAGTTCAGCCACGTCTGGCACAGCCAGTTCGGCGGCGGCAGAGGGAGTGGGCGCGCGCACGTCGGCCACAAAATCGGCAATAGTGAAATCCGTTTCGTGCCCCACGCCGCTGATAATGGGATGGCGGGCGGCGAAGATAGCTTGAGCCACCGCTTCGTCGTTGAAAGCCCACAGGTCTTCAATGGAGCCGCCGCCGCGCGCAATTATGATCACGTCTACGTCGTTGCGCCCATCCAACCAGCGCAGGGCGCGCACAATCTGTGCCGGCGCTTCTGCTCCTTGCACCAGCGTGGGGGCAATCAATACGGAAACCAGCGGGCAGCGACGGCGCAGGACGTTGAGGATGTCCCGCAAAGCGGCGGCGTCGGGGGAGGTGACGATGCCGATTTTGCGCGGCAGGGCGGGCAGCGGTTTCTTGTGGGCAGGGTCAAAGAAGCCGGCATCTGCCAGTTTTTGCTTGAGTTGTTCGAAGGCGGCGGCCAGGTCGCCAATGCCGGCATTCCACACCCTTTCCGCAACCAACTGATACACGCCGCCGCTTTCATACACCGACACCCGCCCCTGCGCCACCACCGCGTCCCCATCCCGCGGCTGAAAGCGCAGCCGCTCCGCTGCCGACCGCCACATAACGCACTTCAACTGCGCCCCGCTGTCCTTCAACGTGAAATACAAATGCCCCGAACGCGCCCGCGTGAAATTCGAAATCTCGCCGCTGACCGTCACATCTTGCAGCCGAAAATCAATGTCGAACAACTCGCGGATATACCGCGTCAGCTCGCTGACGCTCCAGGCGTCGCCGGAAGGGGCAGAAAGGGAGAACACAAGGGAATTGTAAGGAGGGTAGGGGAAAAGAGCAAGAGCACCCCAATTGCCCGCCATTTCCCGGTGCGCGAGACTTTTGTAGACACGATGACAACGGTGACCTTGCCGGAAACTGCGCGACTCTGTCCTCTCTGCGGTCAACCGCTCCGTCGCCGGCAAACGCTGTTACCGCAACGATCACAATCGGCTATACGGCTGCATTGGCAGCCACCTTAATGGTGGTATCCGGCTAACAATTGACGGCAACCAGCATTCGCAGACCAGGGATGCTTGCTTAACGTTGCCAGGCTGCCGTTTCCCGACTGATTTTGTTGTCCCCATTAACAAACGACTGTGGAACCTGGCGATTAACTATTGACCTTTTCCGCTGTAAACTGCTACAATGTCGCCAATCAAGGGAATTGGCGACCACCCATGTAGCCTATCCCCACGGCTTAAATTCCAAGTGAAGGGGTTCCCGCCTGACCAGGCTTAGTTCAACTCCAGGCATTCGCTAGAATGCCCATTATGCGGCGGCTCCGAAGACTTCGCGCCGCATGAATCCTTACTTCGTTATGTGGCTACGGAAGTAGGCCAAAGTATAGTCTTTATGAATCATAGAATAATAATGTAACTCTCAACCACATTAAATTCTGGAAGAACATAATGCAGAAAAAAACTCGTGCTGGATACATTGTTGCAATTTTCCTTTTTACCCTTTTTTTAGCTCTGCTAACACATTCCTTTTGGCTGCCATTTTTACCTCAGCAAATTACATTCATTAAGGGTGTAGTTGCATTCATAGAAGAACACTCCGGATTCTTAGAAGGCTCTGCTGTAATAGCTGGAGCAATCCTTCTTGTCTGGAATGCACTCAGAAATCGCTTGTTACCACCTTCGATTACGATTGAAGGTGAATTTCTCCAATCTGTCACAATTAAGGAACTTCGAGAAAGCTTAGGAAAATGGGGAGGGCAAGTAAAATGGGTTGATAGAGAAATCCTAACAGTTGAAGACCTACGAAGGAAAAAGCGTGTAGCCTTAAAGGGTACGATGAAATTGGGTAAAACCCGCGAAGCTATTGAGCTCATTTCAAAGGCAATTGAGAGCGATTTAATTTTAGATAGAAATGTTTTCCTACCAAGTTATTTCATTGGGCAAAACAGTGTCGTATCTATGCAACATCTCTTAGAAGAAAAACTATATAACAAAACCTCGGCTCTGATTTTCATAGACGATCTATCACACCATTTCAATGGAGAAATCTTAGACGATCTTGGAGATATAATTGAAATTGCAGAAAAAATTTGCTCTAATCTTTTTGTTGTAATCACAATAAGAACTGACCAATGGAATAAGCAACACCGAAATTGGTTAAGAACTCACGGGGTGACCCAGTACAAAGTCGGATTCTTCAATAAGAGTCAAATAGAGTTGCTTCTTGAGAATGCCCTCGAATTATTTAAAATCGATGCAGAACCCGAAGCCAAACAAATTCTCATTAACAAAAATGATAGAACCCCTGAACATATTCTCAGTGTATTGAGACAGCTGAATGTTAATCAAGTAAATAGATTAACTGTTATGATAGCCACAAGTCAAATGGGCTATGAAACTAAAATGATATGGTTCAACAATCGTCGTCAAATTGCAAGGGAAAATGAGATCGCCAGCGAAATCATCCAAGTATTGAGCGTTTTTCATGCTTCAGGTTTAGTACCTCTCAAGCATTTAGTACGAGCATTTTTTTCATTGAATTGGATTCAGGCAAATAATTGGTGGCAGATATTCTCGATC